>CAZPJO010000432.1:0-771 GCA_964586895.1 uncultured Roseicyclus sp. | reverse complement strand
ATGATCGGATGTTCAAATCCTCGTCGAAACTCGATGAGGGGTTGGATGCGATCATTGAAGAGGGCGCCGCCGATGAGGTCTCGCAGGAGGCCGCCGATGGAGCCTTAGCGGAGGAAGAGGCGTTGCGCGACGAGGCGGCTGTGGTAACGGCGCCTGAGCCTGAGCCTGAGCCTGAGCCTGAGCCTGAGCCTGAGCCTGAGCCGGTTGTGCCGCCGGAACCGGTGGACGTGCCGGAGCCGCCAGCCGTGCCTGAGCCCGAGCCGACATCGGAGCCCGAGCCTGTACCGGAGCCCATTGCACCGCCTGCGCCCCTCGAGCAGCCGGTTGTGCAACCCGACCCGACGCCCATGCCCGAGCCCGAGCCCGCACCTGTCGAAATACCGGCGCCTGAGCCGGATTTGCCGCCAGAGCCGCAGCCGGTTGAATTGCCGAAGATGGAGGCGGTTGCACCGGCCCTGTCCGAGGCGGAACCTTCGAAGAAACCTGGGTTGTTTGGGCGGTTGATGGGCCGCACGTCCGAGCCGCGGCGGGCCTTGGATGACGACATGTTGGAGCAGTTGGAAGAGCTGTTGATTACATCGGACATGGGGGTCGACATCGCGTTGCGTGTGACGGCGAACATGGCCGAAGGGCGTTATGGAAAATTGATGTCTGCCCGTGAAATCAAGGCGTTGCTGGCCGAAGAGGTCGCGCGAGTGATGGAGCCTGTGGCGCGGCCCCTGCCGATCTACCCCAAGACGCCGCAGGTCGTGTTGGTGGTCGGTGTGAACG
>CAZPJO010000431.1:0-2544 GCA_964586895.1 uncultured Roseicyclus sp. | reverse complement strand
GTCGACGTGTTGTAGCCGAACACGTAGCCGGTTGTCGATGCATCACCAAGGGTGGTTCCAGATACAGTAGGAGCTCCTTTTCCTAAGTCCACGTATGCGCCCAAGATGCGAGCAGCATTTGGATCACCAGCGTCAAAGATTGCATCAGCTGGTTCGGGCGTTCCATCAAGGTCGTCTCCGTAGTTTCCTTTGCGAAAAGAAATGCTTCCCGGTTCAGCAATGTTGGCGACTTCTGTATTCGTCGAATTGGGAATGAACAGACTCACAGCATTTGGGTCAAACACTTGGACGTCAAACGCTGCAACCGAAGAAGCCACAACGTGAGTTTCGTTGTACCGATCTGCCAGCGCTAAGATTTCAAGCAAGCAGTCGGTAGGGGAGCGATGCGGATCTGTAAAAAGTGACTCCAATGACCCGGTGTGTGAGAATCGATTGCCGCGAAATGCCAAATTCGCCATCGAGTTGGCATATACAAAATACTCTGCTGGTGTTCTGACGATTCGGGCAGAAATATCTGTTCGTTGAATGAAATTGTTTATGGCAACTTCTCGTGCTGCCAGATCAGCGTTCGTCGAAGAGAACAATGCCGCCGCTGGTGGCGCCGCGAGAATCAGCAGTTGCCTGCGGATCAGCAAAACATCTGAAGGATCAGGCGTGGATGGATCGAAAACGGTAAACCACACAACCTCAGCCAAGTGCGATTCTTCAATTTCATTGTTAAGCCTTCCTCGGAATGCCTTTCCGTCTGACTGAATAGTGCACGCGAAATAGTCGTCCCTATCACCAAAAACAAGTTCATTACCCGTATGAGTAAACGCCGTTCCTAGTGCTGTGCCGGTAACAGGGTGGGTGAATGGAGTATCGTTATCAACGACATAGTCAGTTTGCGGACCGTCGACAATCTCAACGTAACCTTTTGGGAGCGACGATGACTGATGGTACGGCTTCAACTCAACGGTGATCCGGCTCAAATCACGTCGAAGCAGTTCTTCAGCAGTGATCAATCGGTTGTTAAGTTCAATTGAGGCACGTCCTTTTTGCATCTCTGCACTGCCATACGAGAAGGCAGCCATCATCGCGCCAAGCACGATCAGAGTCATAACCATAGCGATCATGATCTCGACTAGGCTTAGGCCGTAACGGAGCGATAAAGGTTTGATTTTAGTTTGAAACATGACTGACTCCAGACGGAGAAACGCAGGAAGGTTACTAGGGTTACTCAATGATCGATCGTACAAGGATCGCCTTGTCAACGTTGTGGTTCTTTCCCGGTTCGCAGGCGACAGGAATAGAGCGATCCACCATGTAAAACGCACGATTGCGACGAACATTACCTTCGGCTTCGCCAATCTCGGCACCGATACGGCCATACTCGTCTACTTCGAAGTAGCCGATCGTAATCCAAATCGAAAATACAGAAGATCGTGTTGTCGCCACAGAACCAAGTCGTTGTCGGTATTCGTTTTCGTACCAAGAGCTGGTTTCCGTATTGAAGGCATCATCTGAAGATTCGAAATCGAAACTTCGCAATGCACCATCGCGGCGGAATAGTCCAGCCTGTGCATTGGAACGAGCGTTCTCGTGAACAAATTGAGCTCTTGAAGCCGGCAAGTAACGTCCAAGGAAATCCGAAACACTGGAGTTGTCGGAGTTGGGTGTATCTCTAACTGCCTCAAATGCGGTGTAACCTGCGGTTCGAGATGAAAATCCGCCCTCCAGAGCAGTTAAAACGTCGCCTTCAGTTAAGGAATTCAGATTGATTTTTCCAGGTTCGCGGAACGAAGGAAGGCTGTGATACGGGGCACGCAAATTAAAGAACATGCCATCCACTGCCATGGCTGGCGTCGCTGTGAAGCCTGCTGTATCAGACGCGTCAAGCCACGTACGGAGCCCTTGGAACTTTGATGGTACGTGAGCAACGTCAAAGATCAGGTCAAAACGATTTGCCTGAGTTGGAGCGCGACGAACTGGTGTCGTGCTCGCTGATCCCGGTTCACCACTACTTCCAGCTGCGGGACTCATGCCTCCAAATCCCATGAGGTGCCCGAATTTGTCGTCCCCAAAATAGTAAGCGAAGATTTCTTGAGGTGTTGAAGTTGCAGCATCTAGCGCTTCGATTTCATCAATTGATCGACAGCGATTGAAATGGTCTAACAACGTCAACGATCGTTGTGCGCCAATTCCGCCGTTAGGAAAAATTGGTACATGAACCAATTCCATCGCATTGGCCAGAGGTCGGTTCAGCCAAACTAGATCTCCAAGTGGTTCGGGACGAGCGACAACGGCCGGCAGCGGACCGCCAATCGAGTTGTTTCGATGGCCTAAAGAAGCCAACAGCTCACCTGTTACATCATCGTAAAAACCAAAGTTGAAATTGTGATCTGCTTGGTCTGTAGACGGTGCGTTTCGATTCACAAAGTCAGATGCCCGATCAGCAGTTTGAAAGAACGTTCTTCGTGTTTGGTGAAAATCACGAGTAGCGTCGTCGAGGTTGTCACGATCTTCACCACGTTCAGACGAAGCCATCGCCGTAGACGCGGTGAT
>CAZPJO010000430.1:0-2551 GCA_964586895.1 uncultured Roseicyclus sp. | reverse complement strand
GTCCTGCATCTCGCGCCGGATCAGCGGATCAAGCGCGCTGAACGGTTCGTCCAGGAACCAGATGTCGGGCTCGATTGCGAGGCTGCGGGCAATACCCACACGCTGTTGCTGACCGCCTGAAAGCTCGCGCGGGAAATACTCTTCGCGGCCCTCTAGCCCGACAAGCCTGATGACCTCCATCGCGCGGTCGCGACGGGCGTGTTTGTCCTGTCCGCGCATCTCAAGCGGGAAGGCCACATTCTCCAGTACGGTGCGGTGCGGCAGCAGGCCGAAGGATTGGAACACCATGCCCATCTTCGAGCGGCGCAATTCGATCAACTCGCGTTCCGGCAGGCGACCGATATCGGTGCCATCAACCTCAATGGTGCCGCCAGTGATCTCGTGCAGGCGCGAAAAGCAGCGCACCAATGTGGATTTTCCCGAACCCGACAGGCCCATGATCACCAACATCTCGCCTTTGTGCACGTCCAGCGAGACGTCGCGCACCCCGGCAATATAGCCATCGGCCCGGATGTCATCGAAGCTGCGGCCTTCGGGCAGCGACTTCAGATACGCCTCGGGGTTTGCCCCGAAGATTTTCCATGCATTCCTGCAAGAGATGACGGGCGTGCGACCTGAGCTCATGGGGGGGCCTCTTTCAATAAACCCCGCCCGGTTGGTCCGGGCGGGGCATGTGCGCGCAAAGGCGTCGGATCAGGAACCGCCAACCCACGGCTGCCAGACTTCGGTGTTCGCTTCGAGCCAGATCTCGGCGGCCTCATCGGGCTCGTATTCCTCGATGTCCACAAGGCGGGCCATCTCGGCGATCTGTGCGTTGGTGAAGTTCACCTGCTCCAGCACGGCATAGGCGTCAGGCCAGTTTTCCTGCATGCCTTCCCATGCGGCGATCTTCAGGTAGCCATCGGCGGGATTGCCGCAATCATAGGGCATGTCGGGGTTCGGCCCGAGCGATGGGTCACTGTCACAGCCGTCTTCCCATACGGGGAATTCGACAAACGCGCCCGGCCAGACGGCCTCGGCAAAGTTCGGCGTCCAGTTGAACAGGACGATGGGCGTGCGGTCCGCTTCGGCTGCGGCCAATTCGGCCCAAAGCGCCGCGGCAGAGCCCGCATTTACCACCACGAAGTCCATGTCGAGGGCTTCGACGCGCTCCTGGCCGTGCTTCAACCAATCGACCGGACCATCGAGATAGCGGCCCTGTTCCCCGGTTTCAGCCGTGGCGAAAAGCGCCGAGCATGCGTTCAGCGCTTCCCAATCGGGCAGGCCCGGGCAGGCCTCGGCAGTCCATTCCGGATACCACCAATCTTCGCGGGTGATGGCGTCATGCGTCGTCACTTCGACAATGCCGCCCGCTTCCATGGCGGCGTCGAAGGATGCGCCGAACGCGCCTTCCCAGACTTCCAATTCCAACGTCACATCGCCCAACCGGACCGATTCATAGACCGCCTGGCTGTCCGTGGTGACGTATTCCACGTTCAGGCCCATGCCTTCAAAAATCTGACCCACGATATTGGACATCACGATCTGTGACGACCAGTTATGGGTTGGAATGATGATCGGATCTTCGCTGTCTGCCACGGCCATGGCCGGTGCAAACGCAACGAGGCTCGTTACCAATGCTGTCGTGAAGTTCTTCATTTTCAGTCTCCCTGTTCGCTGCATGCCGGATCTGACGGCATGAAAGCTTTGCCGGATTGCTCCGGACGTTTTGGCCGTCGGGCGCGCAACGAATCTCAAACGGGGCACCGGGCCTGGTAGGAGCGTCACTTGGATTTTCCTGTAGATCAAGAAATTTTCCTATGAAGGGCGTTATTTCCGCGGGGCTCACCACACGACCACGAAACCAGCCGCCCGGGCATGTCGATTTTGGAAGGTTTTTTGTCCGAAATGATGGCTGAAAATGTCCGATTCTGAAGGCAAGATGCGAGATGGAGGCCGCAAAATGAGCTATTCAGGTTTTCGGGTCATAAAAGAGGCGCTTACGGGACACCGTGGGTGGGGCCCCGCTTGGCGGACGCCCGAACCAAAGGCCCAATATGATTATGTCATCATTGGCGGTGGCGGCCACGGTCTTGCGACGGCCCATTACCTCGCCAAGGAATTCGGCCAGTCGCGCATTGCGGTGATCGAGAAGGGCTGGATCGGCGGCGGCAATGTGGGCCGCAATACGACCATCATCCGCTCGAACTACCTGCTCGATGGCAATGAGCCGTTTTACGAGTTTTCCCTCAAATTGTGGGAAGGGCTGGAGCAGGATCTCAATTACAACGCGATGGTCAGTCAGCGCGGCATTTTGAACCTTATCCATTCCGACGCGCAGCGCGACGCCTTCATCCGGCGCGGAAATGCGATGATCCTCAACGGGGCCGACGCGGATCTGATGACGACGGCGCAGATTCAGGCGCGCTACCCGCTCCTGAACGTCAACAACGCGCGGTTCCCGATCAAGGGCGGTTTGGCGCAACATCGCGGCGGCACCGTCCGCCACGACGCCGTCGCATGGGGCTATGCCCGGGCCGCGGACCGGCGCGGCGTCGACATCATCCAGAAT
>CAZPJO010000429.1:0-2561 GCA_964586895.1 uncultured Roseicyclus sp. | reverse complement strand
CGCAAACCCCGTGACAATCGCCGCCAACAGACACACCGCCACCGCCGCCGGAAAATACGCCCCCACCGCCAGTGCCGCAAAAATCGGCGTGCCGCTGAACGTGCCCACATTGCCCAATTGCGCCAACGCCCCGTTCGACAACGCGCGGTCCGCGTCGGCGCTGTGCAGCCATGGCACGGCGGCAAACCCCGCGCCTGCCACCACGCCGCTGATCACCATCGCCACGATCATCACATAAGGCGCCAAGGCCCCGGCCAGTGCGGTCAATGCAAACAACACGGCCATCGCCGCGAACATCGTCCACACCAACGTCCCCGGCGCGATCCACCGCACCAGAATGCCGACCGAAAGCGATCCCGCGATGCTCACGATCGGCAACACCGCCGCCAGCCATGGCGTGCCCAAAGCCGTCGGCACATAGGTGATCAGCGCCAGGAAAAGGCCCGCGTAGATGCCGTGCCCCAACCCCGGCGCAAACAGGCGCGGCGTCGTGTAGATCAGCAGATGATCGGACAGTTTCGGCAACGCCCGCCGCGCCGTCACCACGCCCCTGGGCAACATCCAGGCCAGCAGCGCCAGCATCGCCAACATCAACGCCGCATGGGTGCCATAGACGCGCCCGACGCCCGCCTCCCCGATCAAAAGCGCCGTCACCGCAAAGCCCACGCCAAAGAACGTGGCCCAGATCCCCATCACCAACGCGCGGTCGCGCTCGGCGGCCAGCCCCGCCATCAACGTCGGCACCGCCACCACAAGGATCAGGTGCCCGGCCCCCTCGAAGACGCGCAACCCCATCAGTACCGGGAACGGCGGCAACAGCGCGCCCAAGCCCCCCGCAACACCCGAGATCCCCAAGGCCCAAAGGATCGCGCGCCGCGGCCCGAAGCTCGCCGTAAGCCCGCCCGCCATCACGCCGAACACGATCCCCATCACCGCCACGCCCGACACCGCGAACGCCACCGGCGCGCCCGGATAGACCTGCGCCAGATCGCCCAGCGTCAGCGACACTTTCGAAAATTGCGTCCCCGCCAGAAGGCCGGTCACATAAAGCGCCGCGATCAACGGCCAGGGCGTGCGGTGGGTCGGCATGGGCGCAGGCATGATCCGTTTCGCAAGGCCCGTCAATGCGGTCCGCGCCTGTCCCAAAAGGTAGGAAAACCGGCCTTTGCGCATCGCCCCCGACGCGGTAGCCTAATGGTTAACGGACCCCTCTGCCTGTCCGGCTGCCCTTCTTGGATGACATGGATATCGACGATGCGCGCCTTTTTCCTCGCCTTTCTCACCCTCATCGCCTTGCCGCTTGCCGCCCTCGCCCAGGCCCCCGACCGCCCGAACACAATCCTGGTGCTTGATGGGTCGGGCTCGATGTGGGGGCAGATCGATGGCGTCAACAAGATCGTCATCGCGCGCAACGTGATCGCCGATATGCTGGCCGAGATGTCCGATGACGTCTCGCTCGGGCTGACGGTCTATGGCCACCGCGAACGCGGTGCCTGCGGCGATATCGAAACCATCGTCGCCCCAGCGCCGGGCACCCGTGACCGCATCCTTGAGGCCGTGAACGCCATCAACCCGCGCGGCCGCACGCCCATGACCGATAGCGTTGTCGCCGCCGCGCAATCCCTGCGCCATACCGAAGAGGCCGCGACCGTGATCCTGGTCTCCGACGGGATCGAGAACTGCAACCCCGACCCCTGCGCCATCGCCGCCGAGCTTGAGGCCACGGGCGTTGCCTTCACCGCCCATGTCATCGGCTTCGACGTCGCCTCCGAGCCCGAAGCCCGCGCGCAGATGCAATGCATCGCCGACACCACCGGCGGCCAATTCCTCACCGCCGACAACGCGTCCGAGCTTAGCGCCGCCTTGCAACAGGTCGTCGCCGCACAGCCCACCATGATGCGCCTCGAAGCCCGCATCGAAACCACCGACGAACGCGCCACCCGCCCCGTCACCTGGCGTATCCTCGGCGAGGGCGGCACGATCATCGCCGACGGCCTGCCCGGCGCCACGCTCGATTTCGCCTTCGACGCGGGCCTCTACACGATCGAAGCCACCCGGTCTGAGCCCTCCGGCCCCGTCACCTACCAGATCAACACCATCGTGGAGCAGGACCGCTCCGACCTCATCGTCGTCGCCATGCCCCCCATCGTGGCCCCCCGCCCCCTTACCGTCACCGCCCGGGTGGAGCCTGACATGTCCGTCCCCGCCTCGCCGCTCAACTGGACCCTGCGCGATGCAACCGGCACCGTCCTGCTCGGGCCCGTCGCGGCCCCCGGCGGCAACGTCGCGCTGCTGCCCGGCGACTACACCCTCTCGGTCGAACGCGTGGCCCAAGGCACCACCCACGAAGCCCGCTTCACCATCGCCCCCAACACACCTTCTGAGGTCGTCATCCCCCTGCCCGCGCTCTCGCTCGATGTCACCCTCATTGCCCGCATCGGCACCGAAAGCGGCCTGCCCGTCACCGATCCCGTGATATGGGAGGTCCCCCCCCGCGCCCCCCCCCCCCCAAACGCCGCCCCCAAACCCGCCCCCCCCCAACAAAGCCCGGGCGCCAAAGG
>CAZPJO010000428.1:0-2573 GCA_964586895.1 uncultured Roseicyclus sp. | reverse complement strand
CGGACAACGTGCCGACGGCACCGCTTTCGGTGGCCGTGGCTATGGCCGACAAGCTGGACTTGCTCGGTGGGTTTGCATGGATCACGGTCGACCCAACGGGCTCACGCGACCCCTTCGCTTTACGTCGTAGCGCGTTGGGCGTTATCCGGCTTTGCCTATCAAACAACCTGCGACTATCCCTTACCAGCGCGTTCAAGTCCGCGTTCTCGAACCACTTGATAACCGCGAAAGAGTCAGGGCGGTTTTTACCCTCTAAGACGCATGTACCCGACGATAGCCAAAACTTAAACAAAACCGGGCCTATTACGGTACCGGACGGTCTCTTGACGATTAAGGGTGCTGAGAAAGGTACTGATCTCGGGAAGTTGGTTTATTATGAACTTCGGTCGGAAAGCGAAGTAGACCAGTACCTCCTCGCCTTCTTCCACGACCGCCTAAAGGTCCACCTGCGCTCCGAAAACATCCGCCACGATGTCATCGACGCGGCACTCTCCATGCCGCCCACCGATGACCTCACCCTCGTCGTCGCCCGCGCCCGCGCGTTGCAGGCCTTCCTCGACACCGAAGGCGGCGAAAACCTGATCCAGGGCTACAAACGCTCCGCCAACATCCTCGCCCAGGCCGAGGAGAAAGACGGCGTCGAATACCGCTACGGGGCCGACGAAAAATTCGCCGAAACGGACGAAGAGCGTGCCCTTTTTGCCGCGCTCAAAACTGCAAACGACGCCATCAAACCGGCCATGGCCGACGAGCGTTTCGGTGATGCCATGTCCGAAATGGCCAAGCTCCGCGCGCCGATCGACGCGTTTTTCGACGCGGTGCAGGTCAATGCCGACAACGACATCATTCGGCGTAACCGTCTGAATCTGCTCCACGATATCACGCAGACCTGCGGCGCAATCGCCGATCTCGCGCGCATCGAAGGTTAACCCCGTTAACTAACGCCGCACTGCAGCGCGTATTCATTTCGCGATTGCAGCAAAATGATGTATGCTGGACCACTTTCCCCGTTCGGCGTCCTAGACAGGCTGCCGTTCGGTTGTATCTTGTGCCCAGTCAACCCGGAGGCGAGCCGTTGCTCACCACGCCCAATTTTGTCGAGATCACGCCCGCCGCCGATATCCGCAAGGACCGGCACGGCAACCGTGCCAAATGCCTGCAACGGCTGATCCGGCTCGACCTGCCCGTCCCCCACACCGTCGCGCTCAGCTTTGATACCGTCCGCGCCATCGCCGATGGCCGCATGCCCGATCTGGAGGCCCTTGTCGGCGTCTTCGGCCCCGGCGCGCTGTTGTCAGTGCGCTCATCCTCGGAAATGCCCGATTGGGGCGGGCCGGGCACGATCCTCAACATCGGGATGGGCGACGAGGTCGCCGCGCGCCTGTCCGAAACCCACGGCCCCGACGTCGCCAACGCCGCCTACACCGCCTTCATCCGCACCTTCGCCGTCGAGGTCCACCGCCTCGACGCCGACGAATTCGAAGGGCCCATCACGCCGCGCCTCGCCAAAGAGGCCTATGAAGCCGAGATGGAAGACCCGTTTCCGCAGGATCCCACCGCCCAATTGGCCGAAGTGCTGCGCTCCATGGCGCGCGCCTGGGACGGCACCACCGCGCGCCTCCTGCGTCAGGCTCAGGGCGCGCCTGCCGACGCGGGCCTGGGCCTTGTGGTGCAGAAAATGGCGCTGGGTCCGTCGCAGGGGATCTCGGGCGCGGGCGTCGTGCAATTCGTCTCGTCGCAGACCGGCGAGCCGCAGGTCACGGGCCGCTACCTGCCGCGCGGGCAGGGGCGTGAAGCGCTCACAGATGGCGAGGCGCAGTTCATCGAGACCGACACGCGCGGCCCGTCGCTCGAAGATGTCGCGCCCGAGCAGGTGCAGGCCCTGCGTGACGCCGCCGCCCTGATGCGGGTGCGCCTGCGCGAGGAAATGCAGACCGAATTCACCCTGATGGATGGGCAATTGTCGATCCTCGATGCGGTGCGCACGCCGCGATCCGCCCGGGGCGAGGTGACCATTGCCGTGGCCCTTGCCGAAGACGGCGTCATCCCCCGCGACGAGGCGCTGTCGCGCATTCCCCCCTTTACCCTCAACGGTCTTCTGCACCGGCAGATCGCTCCCGGGGTCGAGCGTGACGTCCTGACCAACGGCGTCGCCGCGGCGCCCGGGGCCGCGACCGGAAAGATCGTGTTTTCCGCCGCCGCCGCCCAAGCCGCCGCCGCGCAGGGCGAGCCCTGCATCCTCGTGCGCCGCGAAACCAGCCCCGAAGATATCCGCGGCATGCATGCGGCCCAGGCGATCCTGACCGAACGCGGCGGGGCAAGTTCGCACGCCGCCGTTATTGCACGCGGTCTCGGCCTGCCCTGTGTGACCGGCGCCACCCGCCTGCAAATGGATGTGCGCAAGAAAACCCTGACCGTCGCTGGCCGCAAAGTCTTCCATGAGGGTGACGTGATCACCATCGACGGCACCGCCGGAGAGGTCATCGCCGGGGCGGTCGAGATGGTCGAACCGGCCCTTGGCGGGGCCTTCGCGACCTTGATGGACTGGGCCGACGAGGCGCGCGATATCGGTG
>CAZPJO010000427.1:0-2590 GCA_964586895.1 uncultured Roseicyclus sp. | reverse complement strand
ACGTGATCCTGATGGACGAACCGCTGGGCGCGCTTGATGCGCTGACCCGCGAGAAGATGCAGTCCCTTGTCCTCAAACTTTGGAAAGAGACGGGCAAGACCATCATCCTGATCACCCACTCGGTTGAAGAGGCGCTGCTTCTGGGCCAGCGGTTGGTCGTGATGGCGCCGCGTCCGGGGCGCATCCACTCGATTTATGACCTGCCCTTTGCCGAGGCGGGCGTGGGCAAGGATCTGCGAGAGGTGAAACTGCACCCCGAGTTCAATCCGACACGCGAAAAGATCCTCTCCCTCATCTGGGAGATGGAAGAAGAAATCATGGGCCGGAAGGAGGGCTGAGGGATGATCGTACTTGCGTTCTACGTAGCGCTCTTTGTGGGCTGCTTTTTTGTGGTGAAACTGATCCGGTCGCGGATGGACGCGACCAAGGATTTCCGCTCACTCAAGACAGTGACATTCGGGGATGAAAGCGCCGTGGTGCCCGACCGTATCGCCTCGGTCCTGTCAATCGTGTGCCTGTTTTTCATCTGGGGTGCCTTCACCAACTCCGCGCTTGTGCCGCTGCATGTGCCCGGACCCTATTCCGGCGATACGCAGTTTGAATACACCGCCGAGACGTCGGATGGGCAAAGTGCGACGGCCACCGTTTTCGTGCGCGTCTATGGCCGCGACGAGGATGAGGGCGACCCGCCCGAGATCGACGAGGGCGAAGGCCTGGCCTTGAACGATGCGGCGTCTGCCGCGGCCTGGGGATCGACCCTGATCCGGGCGCCGCGCAATGATCCGGGCTTTGAAGGCGACGAAGGCTATGGCATCGTTGCCATCGACGGCCAGCCCATTGCCTCCAGCGAAACCGTGCGTGTCGCGAACGGCAACGTCACCCTGACGGCGCGCGGATCGCTCAACTTCACGCCCAACGCAGGGATGCAGATGCAGCCGATCTGGCTGCCTGCGCCCGAGGCCATCTGGTTCCGCCTGAAGGAAATCTGGACCGAAGGCTATCAGAACTCGACCCTGTTGGAGCATCTTTGGGCATCGCTTTATCGCGTCTTGGGCGGGTTCTTCTTTGGCGCGCTCGTGGGTATCCCGTTGGGCTATGCCATGGGCCTGAGCGGGTGGTTCCGGGGTTGGTTCGACCCGATCGTGGAATTCATGCGACCGGTCCCACCCTTGGCCCTGATCCCGTTGGTGATCATCTGGTTCGGGATCTTCGAGACAGGCAAGATTGTGCTTCTGTTCCTGGCCGCGCTTTGGATCATGACCATCGCGGCACGTGCCGGGGTGGCTGGTGTGAACATCTCGAAAATCCACGCAGCCTATTCGCTTGGGGCATCAAAAGCGCAGATCCTGCGCCATGTGATTGTTCCGAACTCCTTGCCCGAAATCTTCACCGGCGCGCGGGTCGCGATGGGGGTGTGTTGGGGCACGGTTGTGGCGGCGGAACTTGTCGCGGCCACGCAGGGCGCCGGCATGATGATCATCGCCGCATCGCGCTTCCAGCTGACGGATATCGTGATTTTGGGGATCATCTTGATCGGGATCATCGGTTTCGGGATCGATATCCTGATGCGGATCGCCGAAAATTGGCTGGTGCCTTGGAAAGGCAAAAGCTGATCCAGCGCCGGCAAGCCTGACGCGTTCCAAGGTGCAAAAAGAAATGGCCCAAACCTCCATCGCCGAGGTTTGGGCCGTTTTCGTTCGGGCGACAGGGCGGCTTAGCCGCGATGCGCGACACTCTGGTCGTAGCGGTCAAGCTCTGCCTTCAGGTGCCTGCCGGTTGGCACGTCATTGCGGGCGCAAAACTCGGCCCAGACCGCACCATGGGGCAGGTCCTTGTGCTCTTCGGTCAGGATCATCCGCGCGGTGTTGTCCATCGCCGCCTCGGCCGATTTCAGCTCGGCCTGCGGCATCAGCAACGCACGCAGCAACGCCTTTTGCATGTTGCGTGTCCCGATCACCCAGGCGGCGGTTCGACTGATCGTGGCGTCGAAGAAATCCAGGCCAATGCGTGTGCGCTCCAGCAGGTCGGCAAAGACAAGCTCTTGCGCCATGCCCTGAATGTCATCGTTGAGCAGGATCACATGGTCACTGTCCCAGCGCATCGGGCGCGAGACATGCAGCAGGATTTCATCCAGCGACAGGGCAACCGCGCTCAGCTTGTCCGCGACGTTCTCGGTCGGGTGGAAATGCCCCATGTCGAGGCAAAGGAGCGTCCCGCGCCGGATCGCGTATCCAAGGTAAAACTCGTGACTGCCCACTGTGCAGGCCTCCACGCCGATACCGAAAAGCTTGCTTTCGACGGCGTCTCGCATGTGATCGGCGGCGTGGGTGTCGGCCAGCATCGTATCAAGCGACGCCTCCAACCGCAGCCGTGCGGCCATGCGATCGACGGGTGTGTCCTTGAACCCGTCAGGCACCCAGATGTTGTTGACGCAGGCGCTTCCCAGCTCGGCCCCCATGCGCGCCGCGATCTCTCGTGAACGGCGGCCATGCTCGATCCAGAAGTCGCGGATGCCAGCATCGGGATGGCTGAGCGTCAGGTTGTCGTCGGCCTTGGCGTGGGCAAAGAAGGTCGGGTTGAAATCCAGACC
>CAZPJO010000426.1:754-2616 GCA_964586895.1 uncultured Roseicyclus sp. | reverse complement strand
CATAATAGCTGAGCGCCAGCAGGTATTGCGCATAGGCGGCGTCTTCGTTGCCGGGATAGAAATCAAGGTAACGCTGTGCGGCGACACGCGCGGCCTCGTAGTCGCCATCCTCATGGTAGGAGAATGCCGCCATGATCAGGCCCCGCTCGGCCCATTGCGAATAGGGATGCAGGCGTTCGACCTCGATGAACAGCGCCGCTGCCTCATCGAAATTGCCGCGATCGAGTTGAAACTCGGCCTGCTGATAGATCGTTTCAGCGTCGAGGTCTTCCAGCGGAAGGTTCGCGCCACGGCTGGCGAAGAAGCCGCCGCGTTCGGCGCTGCGCTCACCACCGCCGAAGAGGCCACCGCCCCCGCCGAACAGACCGCCGCCACCGCCGCCACCGAGAAGGCCACCGCCCCCTCCGCCGCAGCCCGCCAGAACGAGTGTCAGCGCAAGTGCTGCACCGGAGAGACGGATACGGGTGGTATTCATGCAGACGACCCCAAAAACAAAGCGCCCAGACCCGGCGCGTCAAATCCAAGTGGCCCCATTCGAGGCCAAGCGCGCAAGCTCTAGCACATTCCTTTTGTGTGCAAAATCCCCGATCCGCCCCAGCAGATCAAGGATGCGTGCAAGACGGGGTCAGGCCACGGCGGCCAGATCGCGGGTCTTCACGCCGACGCCCGGCAGGCGCGCGGCCTGCTCCGGGCTGCATTCGATCAGACGCACGGCACCGGGTGTCGCAAAGAGCGCGCGCAACAATTTGTTGGTCAGCATGTGGCCGGAGCGCATTCCGATGTAGCGCCCCAGGATCGGTGCACCGGCCAGGGCCAGATCACCGAGAGCGTCGAGCATCTTGTGGCGCACGGCCTCATCGGCGTGACGAAATCCGCCTGGGCTCAGGACATTTTCACCATCCACAACCACCGCATTTTCATAGGTGCCACCAAGCGCCAGCCCGGCTTGGCGCATCATGTCGACATCCGCGCGGCGGCAGAACGTGCGGCTGTCGCACAATTCACGCACGAATTTGCCATTGGCGAGCGTCTCGAAGCGGCGCTGATAACCAATCGCGGCGTCGACAAAATTGATCGTGTAATCCATCTCAAGGCCCGGTGCGGGCTCAAGCTCGGCCCAGGCGTCGCCGTCTTCCACACGCACGGGCTTGAGCACTTCGAAGGCATGGATCGGGGCGGATTGACGTTGAATGCCCGCATCCAGGATGCCGCGCACAAACGGGGCGGCGGAGCCATCGAGGATCGGAAGCTCGGGCCCATCCACTTCGACCAGAGCGTTGTGAATGCCGCAGCCGACAAGTGCTGCCATAATATGTTCGATGGTTGAGACTTCGGTGCCGTCTTCCGCGACCAATCGCGTGCAAAGGCGGCTTTCGGGCACAAGGTTGTAACGCGCCGGGATCATCGGCGCGTCGTCAAGATCGGTCCGGCGGAACCAGATGCCTACATTGATGGATTGCGGAAGGATACTGACCGAGGCCGGTCGCCCGAGGTGTAGGCCCACGCCGTGGAACGTTACCTTCTTGCGGAGTGTCGCCTGCATGAGATCGCCTGCCATTACTGTCCCAATTGTATCGCGGCGCTCATTCCATGTGAGTGCTCTGCGACATCGCGGCGAAGGTGACATCGCACCTTTCCGCTAATTAACGGAGTATCGGGGGGGCGCGCCATGAGCAATTCAACCTTTATGACGCGCTGCAATAATGCCCCGAAGTGTCGGCAACTTTTCGCCTGAAGCGTTAACCGATAGCGTCAAAGCGTTGATCTGAAACAGAAAAAGGCCGGCGCATGGCCGACCCGTTCCTGCGGTTTGTGACCGGTTCAGTTCGCCTGACGACGTAGGAACGCGGGGATTTCGATAC
>CAZPJO010000426.1:0-744 GCA_964586895.1 uncultured Roseicyclus sp. | reverse complement strand
TCCCCAGCCACGTCTGAGCCGGTTTTTCAGACGTCACATCCGGAACACGCCGAAGCGCGCCTCCCCGATCTCAGCGTTAAGAGCCGCCGATAGCGACAACGCCAGCACGTCCCGCGTCTTCCGAGGGTCCACGATCCCGTCGTCCGCCGCGCTTGGCTGCGGCGCGGCTGCGGGCATCGGGGCTGCCTGCATCGTGGGCTGCCGACGCTCGACCGGGGCGGGGCCGTCATCGGCGCTGCCGGTCATGCGGTTGATCAGGGAATTGATCCCGAAGCCGCGCTTGGGCTCCTGCGCCGGGGAGGTCACTTCGGCCTCTCCACGCGGCAGATCACGCTGGATCGCGGCACGCAACCGGGCCAAGGCCTCGGGCGTGGGCGAGCCTGTGGCAGCCGCAGGTTTCGGCGCGAGGTAGCCGTGCTGCGGATGCTCGGCGGCGGGCGCAGCCGGGGCGGCGCGCATAGGCGCCTGGTTGAGCACGGGTGCGGATTGCGGCGCAGGCACCGGAGCGGGCCGATACGCAGGCGGCGGGACGTCATCGGAGACGACAGCCTCCGATGACTCGGCGGCAGCCGCCGCATCGAAACCTTCGAACAGCGACGGCTCGGATCCGGCTTCCGCAACGACCTCTTCGGCAGCGATCTCGACCGCGGCGGGCGCCTCTTGCTGCGTCTCGGCCTCGGGGGCTGCAACAGGGGCTGCGGCGGCCATGGTGCTACGGACCGGAAGCGGCGCGCCCTCCTGCCG
>CAZPJO010000425.1:1788-2617 GCA_964586895.1 uncultured Roseicyclus sp. | reverse complement strand
GTGGTGAACACAGCGGCGGGCCAGATCAGCCAACCGGGCAGGGCGGCGAGCGCCAGAAGCGCCTGCGCCTCGGTGGGCGAGGCCAGCTTCTGCGCAGTGCCTGCGATCATGAGGGCCGCGAGGAGGAGGCGGCCGATCAATGCGTAAAGGTCAGCCACGTTTCTCTAACGCCTCGGCGATGCGTTCCTGCGCTGCGGATTGGCGCCTCGCCTCTGCGAGAAGATCGGCCTGCACCGCGATCTGCGCTTCGAACAGGTCGATCTGGCGTTTCATCAGCGAGGTATAGGAGCCCTCTTTCCCCGACCCCATGGCCCGCACCATGTAGATACTGAACCCGATGAAACAGGTAATCAGAAGCAAGAACGGCCACATCGTCACGAATGCGTCACCCATCGTCGCCTTCCGTTTCGTCGCCGCCTTCGATGACCTCCGCGTCTTCATCGCCCTGATCCGCGATATAGGCGACGGATACGACGACCTCGCCCTTGCCGGTGTTGAACACCTTCACGCCGCCCGCAGAGCGCGACCGGAACGAGATCCCGTCAATCGGCACGCGGATGGATTGGCCCGTGGAGGTCGCCAGCATGATCTGATCATCCATGTCGACCGGGAAGCTTGCCACAAGATCGCCGCCGCGCATGGCCTTGTCCATTGCCATGACGCCCTGACCGCCGCGCCCGCGCACGGGGTAATCATGCGAGGACGACAGCTTGCCCGCGCCGCCGGAGGTGATCGTCAGGATCAGATCCTCGGAGGCTGACATCTCGGCGTAGCGTTCCTGGCTCAATTGACCCTCGGCCACCTCTTCCTCGTCCGGATCGACCTCTTC
>CAZPJO010000425.1:0-1778 GCA_964586895.1 uncultured Roseicyclus sp. | reverse complement strand
CATCAGGCGGCGTTGCTTGAGGTAGGCCGCGCGTTCCGAGGCCTCCGCATCGAAATGGCGGATGATCGACATCGAAACGACCTCGTCCCCCGCGGCCAGTTTCACGCCACGCACACCGGTTGAGGCGCGCGAATTGAACACCCGCACATCCGTCGCCGGAAAGCGGATCGCGCGGCCCTTTTGGGTCACCAGCATGACATCATCATCATTGGACGCGATGCGCGCGTTGATCATGCGCCAGCCTTCGCTTTCGCCCTCGAACTTCATGGCAATCTTGCCGTTGCGCATGACATTGGCGAAATCCGAAAGGGCATTGCGGCGCACGGTGCCACGGTCGGTGCAGAACACGACCTGCAACTCGTCCCAATGATCCTCGTCGCGGTCCACGGGCATGATCGCGGCGATGCCGGTGCCAATCTCGATCGGCAGGATGTTGACGATGGCCTTGCCGCGCGAGGAGCGCGAGCCTTGCGGCAGACGCCAGGTCTTGAGCTTGTAAACCATGCCGCCGGTGGTGAAGAACAAAAGCGGCGTGTGGGTGTTGGCCACGAAAAGCGAGGTGACCACGTCGTCGTCTTTCATCGACCCACCCGAAAGGCCCTTTCCGCCGCGTTTCTGCGCGCGGAAATCGGCCAGCGGCGTGCGTTTGATGTAGCCGCCCTGCGTGATGGTGACGACCATATCCTCGCGTTCGATCAGGTCCTCGTCTTCCATGTCGCCGGACCAATCGACGATCTCGGTGCGGCGATCCACGGCGAATTTCTCGCGCACTTCGGCCAATTCGCCGGAGATGATTTCAAGGATCCGCTCGCGTGAGGCAAGGATGGAGAGGTATTCCTTGATCTTGCCCGCAAGCTCTTCGAGTTCGTCGGTAACTTCCTTCACGCCCAGTTGCGTCAGGCGTTGCAGGCGCAGCTCAAGGATCGCGCGCGCCTGCGTCTCAGACAGGTTATAGGTGCCGTCTTCGTTCGCCTTGTGGGTCGGATCATCGATCAGCTTGATGAACGGGAGGATTTCCTCGGCTGGCCAGGCGCGGGTCATCAGTTTGGCGCGGGCCTCGGCGGCGTCGGCGGAGGCGCGGATGGTGCGCACGACTTCGTCCACGTTGGAAACGGCCACGGCCAGACCGCAAAGCACATGGGCCCGGTCGCGGGCTTTGCGCAGCTCGCACGCGGTGCGGCGCGCTACGACCTCTTCGCGGAAGTCGAGGAAGGCGGTGAGGAAGCCGCGCAGCGTGAGTTGCTCGGGCCGCCCGCCATTAAGGGCGAGCATGTTGCAGCCGAATGATGTCTGCATCTGCGTGTAGCGGAACAGCTGGTTCAGGACCACCTCGGGCGTCGCGTCGCGCTTGAGTTCGATCACCACGCGCACGCCGATGCGGTCGGATTCGTCCGCCACGCCGCTGATGCCATCGACTTTCTTTTCACGCACCAGTTCGGCGATCCGTTCGATCATGGACGCCTTGTTCACCTGATAGGGGATCTCGTCGATGACGATGGCGTAGCGATCCTTGCGGATTTCCTCGGTCCGGGTCTTGGCGCGGATGATCACCGATCCACGGCCTTCAAGGTAAGCTTTGCGCGCCCCGGCGCGGCCAAGGATGATACCGCCGGTCGGGAAATCGGGGGCGGGCACGTATTCGATCAGTTCCTCGGATGACAGGTCCGGGTTCTTGATCAGCGCCTGACAGGCGTCGATCACTTCGCCCAGGTTGTGCGGCGGGATATTGGTGGCCATGCCCACCGCGATGCCGCCCGCGCCGTTGACCAGCATGTTGG
>CAZPJO010000424.1:0-2617 GCA_964586895.1 uncultured Roseicyclus sp. | reverse complement strand
CGACCACACGCCGTTGCCAGTGCTTGGCAAGATATTCCGGCAACTCGCCGACGACGTCGATGTCCCCGTCGTGGCGCATCTGGACCACGGCTACACAATGGCCGAATGCGAAGAGGCGCTGGCGGCGGGGTTCACATCCGTGATGTTCGACGGCTCGCGCCTTCCGCTGGATGAGAACATCGCCCAGACCCGCGCGGTGGTGGAGCTTGCCCATTCCGCCAACATCTCTGCGGAGGGCGAGATTGGTTTTGTCGGATATTCCGGCGGCGAGGACAGCGCAGGCACCGACCCGGAAGACGCCGCCCTTTTCACGACGGCAACGGGTGTCGACGCGATGGCGATCAGTGTCGGGAACGTTCATCTGCAACAGGATCAAGAGGGCGGATTGGACGAGGCCCGCATTCGCGCCATCGAGGCCGCGACCGAGGTTCCGCTGGTCATCCACGGCGGATCGGGCGTGCCCCATGCGCAAAGACTGGCCTTGGCGGGCGGCTCGGCGATCTGCAAGTTCAACATCGGAACGGAATTGCGCATGGCCTTTGGCGCCGCCTTGCGCCGCGCCGTGAACAAGGATGCGGAGCGGTTCGACCGCGTTCAGATCCTGCAAGACACACATGATCCGGTGATGGACGCCGCGCGGCTGGCGATCCGATCCACCGGCGCCTCGGGGAGGGCATGAGCATGATCCGTATCGGATTGCTTGGATGCGGACGTATCGGACAGGTCCACGCGCGCACGCTGAAGGGGATGGACGCGGCTCGCATCGTGGCAGTCGCGGACGCGATGCCCGAGGCCGCGCAGGCCATGGCCAGAGCAACCGGCGCCGAGGTCCGCGAGACCGACGCGATCCTGAGCGCGGGCGACATCGACGCGGTGGTCATCGGCACGCCCACCACCACCCACTTCGCACAGATCGAGGCCGCCACGAAAGCGTCCAAGGCGATCTTCTGTGAGAAGCCGGTGGATATGTCCGTCGACAACATCCGCACGCTGATGGCCGGGATAGACGCGGCGGAGGTGCCGTTTTTCACTGCATTCAATCGGCGCTTCGATCCAAATTTCGCCGCCCTGCAGGCGCGGCTGCGCGCCGGTGAAATCGGGGCGGTCGAGTTGATCCAGATCACATCCCGCGATCCGGCGCCGCCGCCCATCGACTATATCAAGACCTCCGGCGGTCTGTTCCGGGACATGATGATCCACGATTTCGACATGGCGCGGTTTCTGATGGGCGAGGAATTCGTGATAATCCACGCGGTCGGGTCAAGCCTCGTGGACCCCGCAATCGGGAAAGCGGGCGACGTGGACACGGCAGCGGTGACGCTGAGCACGGGATCGGGGCGGATTTGCCAGATCTCCAATTCGCGCCGTGCGGCTTACGGATATGACCAACGCATCGAGGTGCACGGCGAACGCGGCATGTTGCGGGCCGAAAACGTGCTTGAAACCACCGTGGAAAGTGCCACGGCGGAGGGGTTCAGACGCGCGCCCACGTTGCATTTCTTCCTTGAGCGATACGAGGCGGCCTATGCGGCCGAGATGCGGGCGTTCATCGCGGCGCTTGCGGCGGGCGAGCCGCCCACACCATCGATCCGCGACGGGTTGCAGGCACAGATCCTGGCCGACGCCGCGACCCGTTCGTGCGAGACCGGGCAGCCGGTGGCGCTTTAATCCTGCTGGTCCTCGGGTGGGTCCTTCGGGAACGCAAAGATCAAGTGATAGGCAAGGTAGCCGCCCACGCCCGCAAACAGATAGGCCCAGATGTTGTTATCCTGGCTCATCTCGAAGGTTGCCCAAGCGAAACACACGATGACGATGACATAGCGCCGCCATGCGGGTTTGTAGAATGGGTGGGTCGGGTCAACGAGTTTCATTCTTGGATCACCGTCTCAAATAACGTGCTGAGGTTGCCTGCGTTCAATTCGACCGGGTTTCCGCCGCAGGACGGATCGCGCAGGGCCCCGGCGACCAGGTCATCCATCCGGTCCGCTGTGACGCCCATCGCGGACAATGTGCGCGGGATACCGAGGCTGTCGTTGAAGCCCTGCACAAAGGCGCGAAATCCGTCGAAGCCACCGTCGATCCCAAGGTAGCCAGCGGCGCGGTCAAACCGCTCACGGATCACCGGCGCGTTAAGATCAAGCACGGCGGGCATGCAGACGGCGTTGGTGGTGCCGTGGTGCGTGCCAAAGATTGCGCCCACCGGATGGCTGAGGGCGTGGATCGCGCCAAGTCCTTTCTGGAACGCGGTCGCCCCCATGGCGGCAGCGCTCATCATTTGAGCGCGCGCTTCGGTGTCCGAGCCGTCGGCATAGGCACGCGGCAAGTATTCGATGACCAGCCGCATCCCTTCCAGCGCGATGCCATGGCTCATCGGATGGTAATGCGGGCTTGAGAACGCCTCGACACAATGGGCGAACGCGTCAAGGCCGGTGCCCGCCGTGATCGCAGGCGGCATACCGACGGTCAGTTCCGGGTCGCAGACCACCACCGAGGGCAGGACTTTGGGGTGGAAGATGATCTTCTTCTCATGGCTCTGACTATCCGTCAGGACCGAGGCGCGTCCGACCTCGGACCCCGTCCCGGCGGTGGTCGGCACGGCCACGATGGGGGCGATGGT
>CAZPJO010000423.1:0-2630 GCA_964586895.1 uncultured Roseicyclus sp. | reverse complement strand
GATCACCGACCGTGCGCTTGACGACGGCACCGTATTCGATGGGCAAAGGCGGCGCGGTGTTGGAACGCTCATAGGGAATGCCAAGCCCGCCCCCAAGATCGAGGCGCGTGATCTCATGGCCATCCGCACGCAGTTGATGGGTCAGCTCGGCCACCTTGCCGTAAGCAATCTCGAACGGTTCAAGGTCGGTGAGTTGGCTGCCGATATGGACGTCGATGCCGATGACCTTGAGGCCCGGCAGCTTGGCGGCACGGGCGTAAACCTCGCGCGCGCGGCCGATGGGGATGCCGAATTTGTCTTCCTTGCGGCCCGTGCTGATCTTTTCGTGGGTCTTCGCATCGACATCCGGGTTCACCCGGATCGTGATCGGCGCGATCTTCTCCATGTCGGTGGCGACACGGCTCAAGCGTTCCATTTCGGGTTCGCTTTCAACGTTGAACTGCCGGATCCCGCCATCAAGCGCCAGTTGCATCTCTTCGGCGGTCTTTCCAACGCCTGAAAACACGATCCGCTCGCCCGGCACACCGGCGGCGCGGGCGCGTCGGTATTCACCGCCCGAAACCACATCCATCCCGGCACCAAGCGACGCCATATGGGCGATAACGGCCTGATTGGAATTGCTTTTCATGGCGTAGCAGATCAGGTGATCCATGCCCGACAGCGCCTCGGTGAAGACATCGAAATGGCGGGTCAAAGTGGCAGTGGAATAGACGTAGAAGGGCGTGCCGACCTGCGCCGCGATCTCGGCGATGGCCACATCTTCGGCATGCAAGATGCCGTCTTTGTAAAGAAAATGGTCCATCCGCCGGTGTCCTTTGATCTTGCCAGCGGGCACGTAGCACCTATTCCCTTTGGTTCAAAGGCTTTGGAGGAATGACAAATGGTGATGGCGGCAATCATCGAGGCCCATGGCGGCCCCGAGCAGTTGAAAATCGTGGAGCATGAGGTCGGCGACCCGGGTCCGGGCGAGATCAGAATTCGTCACCATGCGATTGGTCTGAACTTCATTGATACCTATCAACGCTCGGGCCTTTACCCGATGGATCTGCCCCAAGCCCTCGGCATGGAAGCGGCCGGCGTGGTCGAGGCGGTCGGCGCGGGTGTTTCGCACCTGAAGCCCGGCGACCGCGCGGCCTATGCGGCGGTTCCTCCGGGGGCCTACACAGAGATGCGGGTGATGAAAGCGGATCAGGTCTGCCCCCTTCCGGATGCTATTTCGTTCGAAGAGGGCGCCGCGATGATGCTCAAGGGGCTGACGACGCATTACCTGTTCCGCCGGACAACGCCGATTGAAACCGGCGACACGGTCCTGTTTCACGCCGCGGCGGGCGGGGTCGGGTTGATCGCGTGCCAATGGGCCGCAAGCGAAGGGATTCGCCTGATCGGGACGGCGGGCAGTGATGAAAAATGCCAGTTGGCGAAGCAGCATGGCGCGGTCGATTGCATCAACTATGCCACCGAAGATTGGGTCGCGCGGGTGCGGCAGCTGACCAACGGCAAAGGCGTAGATGTGGTGATGGACGGTGTTGGTGCGAACACGTTCGAAGGATCGCTCGATAGCCTCAGGCCGTTGGGTTTCATGATTTCCTTCGGCAATGCCTCGGGCCCGGTGCCGCCGTTCGAGATTGCGAAACTGGGCCAGAAAGGCAGCCTAAAGCTGACCCGCCCGACGCTGTTCTCGCATATCGCCGAACATGAAACCTGTCAGCAGATGGGCCGCGAGTTGGCAGAGAAAGTCGCCAGCGGGCAGGTCAGGATCCGCATTGATCAACGCTTCGCCCTGCAAGACGTGGCCGATGCGCACCGTGCGCTGGAGGCGCGCAAAACGACTGGGCAGACGATCCTGACGGTGTGACCTGAGGGCAAAACGACGCCTGAATGTCAGGCCGCCTGCCGCCGCGCCATCAGGAACAAGGCCAGCGGCAGGCCCGCGCTGACGCCGATCCCGAAGGTTGCGGGCACCACCAGAAGGAACCACCAATCGCGGCGCTGGATCACCTCCACCGCGACCCAGATCATCAGCGCAATGGCCGCAATGGTCAGGTCCCAGGTCAGGCCGGTGGTCGCCTCGTTCACGTACCACGCGTCGATCATCGGGCCGAGATCCCAGCCATGTTCGTTGAACCACGCGTAGAAATGCCGCCAAGGGTAGTAGATCCCGGCCAGGAAAACGATGGCATAGACGATGCGCAGCATGGGGTCCTCCGTTCCGCTTTGCATGCGCAAGTAGTGCCGCCAGGGGGGAGCGTCCATGCCGCGCAGGTCATGAAAATGATGCAGCGTCACAATTGACGCCTGCGTCACCTGCGCGCTACCTCTCGCCGGACGCCATTTCCGGGCCATTTCTGCAAGATGCCCGATGACAGCCTGAGAGGGACGACAGACATGCCCGAGATCGAACGCGAAAGCATGGAATATGATGTGGTTATCGTGGGCGCGGGGCCTGCGGGTCTTTCGGCCGCGATCCGGCTCAAGCAGTTGGACGCCGATCTCAACGTTGTGGTGCTTGAAAAGGGCTCGGAGGTGGGCGCGCATATCCTGTCGGGCGCGGTTCTGGACCCCGTCGGCCTTGAGACCCTGATCCCCGATTGGAAGGAAAAGGGCGCGCCGCTGAACGTGCCGGTCAAGGA
>CAZPJO010000422.1:0-2637 GCA_964586895.1 uncultured Roseicyclus sp. | reverse complement strand
AACCCCGCCACCACCGCGCTTGGCCGGGGTGCCTATCGCGTGACCGGCTACTGGACCGTACAGGAAACCGAAGCCTTCACCGATTTCGTCATCGTCGACCAACCCCGCGACATCATCGTCGTCTTCGATGAACCCGCCGTCACCGCAACCCTCACCGCGCCCGCAACCGCCCCCGTCGGCGCGGATATCGAGGTCACCTGGCAAGGCCCCGGCGCGCAGGGCGATTACCTCATCATCCGCCACCCCGACACCAACCGCCTGCTCAGCACCGAGGCCATCTCCGACCCCGTCGAAACCCTCCGCATGCCGTCCGAACCCGGCACCTACGACATCACCTACCGGCAGAACGGCGGCAACGGCGATCCCATCGGCACGACCAGCATCGAGATCACCGATGTGCCCACCACGCTCGACGCCCCGGACGCGGTCGCCATCGGCGCGGACTTCGCCGTCACATGGGAAGGCCCGGGCTATGCGCAGGACCGCATCGCCATCGTGCCCGCCGGGGAACGGGCCCTGCGCTCCAGCGGTGGATCGCTGCGTGCCACCGCAGAGAACCCGCGCGAATTGACCGCTCCGACCGAACCCGGCGAATACGAACTGCACTACGTGCTGCGCGTCGATGAACGCGTCATGGTCACGCGCCCGCTCTCCGTGACCGATGTGCAGGCCTCCGTCACCGCGCCGGCGTCCGCCCCTGCGGGCTCCGCGGCCGAAATCGGCTGGACCGGGCCTGAAAACGACGACGATTTCATCGGGATCCGTGCCCCCGACGCCGAAGGCTACCACCGCTTCATCAACACCGCGCGGCTGCGTGATGGCAATCCGCTTGACCTGCTGATGCCTTCGGAGCCGGGCCCTTATGTGATCGAATATATCCTTGGCGAAGGCCGTATCGCCCTTGTCGCCGCCTCCATCGAGGTCACGCCAACCCCCGCAACCCTCACCGCACCGGCCAGCGCCGTCGCGGGCGACACGATTGAAATCGGCTTCACCGGCCCCGGCTATGACAACGACTTTATCGCCGTGCGTGCCCCCGACGCCGAAGGCTACCACCGCTTCATCAACACAATCGCCGTGGATCGCGGCAATCCGGCGCGGCTCACCATGCCATCCGCCCCCGGCACCTATATGATCGAATATATCGAAGGGCAGGATCGCACGGCGCTCGCCGCCTCGGAGATCATCATATCCGCCGCCTCGGCCGGCCTCACCGCGCCCGCGAACGCCAATGTCGGCGATACGATCGAAATCGGCTGGACTGGCCCGGACTACGACAATGATTTCATCGCCATTCGCCGCCCCGACAGCGAAGGCTACCACCGGTTCGAAACCACGGTCGCCACCGATCGCGGCAACCCCGCGCGGCTAGAGGTCCCGTCCACGCCCGGCACCTACCTGATCGAATATATCGAGGGGCAGGACCGGACCGCCCTGGCCGTATCCGAATTGATCGTAGCCGAAAGCGCGGCCAGCGTCACCGCGCCCACCAGTGCCGTCGCGGGGTCCACCGTTGAGGTCGGCTGGACCGGCCCCGCCGCGGACCGCGATTTCATCGCCATCGGCCTTGATGGGGCCGAAGGCAGCGCACGGTGGGAGAATTATACCCGCGTCGATACCGGCAACCCTCTGCAATTGCTCGTCCCGACGACACCGGGCACGTATCTGGTGCAGTATTTCCTGGATCAGGACCGCGTCGTGCTGGCCTCTGTCCCGCTTAGTGTGACGCCCGCCGAAGCCACGCTGAGCGCGCCGCAAAGCGCCGTCGCAGGCTCCAGCATCGAAATCGGCTGGACCGGCCCGGATTATGGCCGCGATTTCATCGCAATCGGGCCTGCGGGGGCGTCCGGCGGCGACCGCTGGCAGAATTACACCCGCACCTCCGAAGGCACGCCCTTGCAGCTTTTGGTTCCCCCGTCCCCCGGCACCTATGAGATCCGTTATTTCATGGATCAGGATCGGCTCGACATTGCGACCGCGACGCTGAACGTGACGCCCGCGCAGGCGACCCTGACCGCGCCCGCAACCGCTGCCCCCGGTTCCGAGATCGAGATCGGCTGGACCGGCCCCGATTATGCCCGCGATTTCATCGCCATCGGGCGTGCGGGCGAAACCGGCGCCGCCCGGTGGGAGGAGTATACCCGCACCTCGCAGGGCGCGCCCCTCCGGCTCAGCATCCCCGAGACTCCGGGCTCCTATGTGATACGCTATTTAATGGATCAGAGCCGCACCCCCATCGCGCAGGTCCCGATCACGGTGCAATAGGCGTGAGGCCCGGCACAAGAAACGGGCGCCGCAATGCCTGCGACGCCCGTTTTCATTCTTATACTATAACGCGTTTATTGTTCTGGAACAAAGGGATAACCCCGTTGCGCACGCGTGCGCAAAGGCGCGCTTCGCCTAGATATGGATCACCCGGTCATAGGCATCCAGAACGCTTTCATGCATCATTTCGCTCAGCGTCGGATGCGGGAAGACCGTCTCCATCAGGTCCTCTTCCGTGGTCTCCAGCTTCTGACCCACGACATACCCCTGGATCAGTTCCGTGACCTCCGCGCCGATCATATGCGCGCCCAGAAGCTCACCGGTTTTCTCGTCGAAGACGGTCTTGATCATCCCCTCCGGCTCACCCAGGGC
>CAZPJO010000421.1:434-2640 GCA_964586895.1 uncultured Roseicyclus sp. | reverse complement strand
CCGAGCGGGATGCGACGACTGGCCCCTGGCCGCCCGTGGAGGGCAACTGGCCCACCGCCGCGTGGTCGTGGGGCCTTACGATCCTGATCTACGTGGGGCTGTTCCAGACGTGGCAGGTGCCGACCGGCCCGTTTGCATGGCTGATCTGGACCGTCGGGCTGACCATCGGATTTCTGGGCAGCGCGTTGCAAACATGGGGCATGGCGAACCTGCGGTTTTTCGGGACCAGCGGGTGGGACATCGGCGTTGTGACGACCGGTGCCTACGCCTGGTCGCGCCACCCGCAATATGTCGGACAGGCGGCCGGTTTTCTGGGCTTTGCCATCATCCTGGGCCACCTGCCCGGCTGGATCATCGCAAGTGCCGCCATCGCCACGCTTTACGCCGCCGCGATGGTCGAAGAGGCCGCCCTTGACGCGCGCCACCCCGATTTCGCCGCCTACCGTGCACGCATCCCCTTTCTGCTAGGCAAACCCGCATGAGCACCGCCGAAACCACCCCGCCCATTCCGCGCCTGGCCACCAGTGAATTCATCGCCCTGATGGGCATGATGTTTGCCACCATCGCCTTTTCCATCGACGCGATGCTGCCCGCCCTGCCCGATATCGCCGCCCAACTCACCCCCGACAGCACCAATTACGCGCAGCTTGTCATCACCAGTTTCGTGCTTGGCATGGGCGCGGGCACGCTTGTCACCGGGCCGTTGTCGGACGCCTTCGGGCGCAAACCGGTGATCTTGGTGTTCTCTGCCCTTTATATCGTAGGCGCCGGGCTGGCCTGGGCTGCCTCGTCGATGGAGCTTCTGATCGCCGCGCGCATCATCCAGGGCCTCGGCGCGGCGGGCCCGCGCGTTGTCTCCATGGCGCTGATCCGCGACCTTTACACCGGGCGCGAAATGGCGCGGATCATCTCGTTTGCGATGTTGGTCTTCACCATCTTCCCCGCCGTCGCACCGCTTATCGGACAAGGCATCATCACGCTGTTCGATTGGCGCGCGATCTTCCTCGCCTTCCTGATATTTTCGGTCATTTCCGTCTCATGGCTCACCATCCGACAGCCCGAAACCCTCCCCGCGCCTCTGCGCCGCGGGCTTTCCGCATCATCGCTCTGGGCTGGCACGAAAGAGGCGCTGTCCCTGCGCCAGATGCAGCTTTCCATCCTTGTGCAGGCGATGATCTTCGGCCTTCTGTTCGGTACCATCTCGTCGATCCAGCCGATCTTTGATCAGACCTACGGACAAGGCGCGCATTTCCATTGGTACTTCTTTGCCATCGCCGTGCTGGCCGCCCCGGCCGCGCCGCTCAACGGGCGGCTGGTTGTGCGCCTTGGCATGCGCCCGCTGATCCGTCGCGCGCTTTGGTCGCTGGTGGCGTCTTCCACCCTGATTGTCGTGATCTTGCTCAGTGGTGCGTTCGGTGCGGCGGAATTCTGGCTCTATTTCGCATGGACCGTAACGGTTTTCGCGCTGATGGGGTTCACCATCGGCAACCTCAACGCGCTTGCGCTTGAACCGCTTGGCCATATCGCGGGTCTGGCCGCGTCGCTCATGGGGGGGCTGGCCACGATCGCGGGCGCGGCCATCGGCGCGGGCGTGGGGCAGCTCTACAGCGGCACTGCCGTCCCCCTGGCCACGGCGGTTCTGATCCTGACGTTGATTGCGGCGTTGATCATGCGCCACATGCCCCGCGAAGGGCGCGACTAGACGCGTCTGTTCCCCTATTCCGCGGGCTGTGGCACCGCCGGTCCACGCCGCGCGATCCGCCACCACCAGATGCCCACCACGATCACATTGGGCACCCAGCAGGTCCAGCCGAGATACGGAAACACCACGTCCATATCCCAAAACAGCCGCAGGATCGGGAGTTGGAGCCGAAACGACACCGCCCCAAAGCTGAGCGCGGCCATCATCACCATCCAGCGTTTGTGCATCTCGAAATTGCGCCGCCGGATGTGCCAGATCCCCATCACCAACGCCCCGAACCACGCCACGGATCCCAGCGCAAAGCCCGCTTCCGACCACAGCGGATAGTCCATGTTGAAGCTGATCGGCGGGGTGGTCAGCGCCGCAATCGTCACAATCGGCACCAGCGCCCACCCGAGGTACACATGCTTGCGCCGGTCGCCGCGCCGCCACATCCGGCTGACCTGCAATGGCGTCAGGATCACGGCCAGACCGCCAAAGATCATATGCACGGCCAGCGTCGAG
>CAZPJO010000421.1:0-424 GCA_964586895.1 uncultured Roseicyclus sp. | reverse complement strand
TTCTCGATGTGGTAAGCGACATGATCCGCGCCGCGCTCGATCCCTTCGAACACGAACCGCGCCCATGATCCGCCCTCCACGAAGACCCCGTGGATCAGGCCGGGGGGCACGAATTTGAACGCCGAAAGTGCCGACAGGGCCGAGAAAAACAGGAACGCGTACCACCCCCATCGGGGCATCTCGCGGCGGCGTGTGGGTGTGTGTGACATCTGCTCGGGGCCTTTTGCGTGCATGACCTTCGCGCTTTTGGCTGTCTTTTACCGCGAAAAATACGCGCCGGGCAATGCGGACTTCTGCGCGTGGCTCAGGCCTTCGCGGGCGCCTTGCCCCCGGCCTGCACGGCCAGATCGCGGGCAATCGTGAACGCGCCCTTGATCTTGTCGGCATCCTTGGCCCAATCGCGGCGCACCACGATCTTGTTGTC
>CAZPJO010000420.1:2326-2641 GCA_964586895.1 uncultured Roseicyclus sp. | reverse complement strand
ACCCACGCTTGTGAATATGGCCGGGCATGATGCCGATCTTGCACGCATCCGGCGTGATGATCCCGGGGCAGTTCGGCCCGATCAGGATGCTGCTCGACCCTTCCAGCGCGCGCTTTACCTTCATCATGTCGAGCACCGGGATGCCCTCGGTGATGCAACAGATCAGCTCCATCTCGGCATCAATCGCCTCAAGGATCGAATCCGCGGCAAACGGCGGCGGCACGTAAATCACCGAAGCGTTGGCCTGCGTCACGGCCTTGGCCTCGTGGACCGAGTTGAACACAGGCAGGTCCAGGTGGCTCATCCCACCTTTGC
>CAZPJO010000420.1:0-2316 GCA_964586895.1 uncultured Roseicyclus sp. | reverse complement strand
CCTTTGCCCGGCGTCACGCCACCAACCATCTTGGTGCCATAGGCAATGGCCTGCTCCGAATGGAATGTGCCTTGCGAGCCGGTGAGGCCCTGGCAGATCACCTTGGTGTTTTCGTCAACGAGTACGGCCATTGGGGCCTCCTTGGGTCGTTTGTGTTCGGAAAATCATCATGCGGCCTCCGCGTCCGTCAAAAGCGAACGGCCGCCATGTGCGGTTGAATATTGGTGCAGAATTTGCATCACCTCGGGGATCGGAATTTCAAGCGCCTGTTGAAAGAACGTCAGCCCATCCACGCCAACGGCTTGGTCGAGCTTGCGCGTGGTCGCGAAGGTTTTGGATTGCTCAAGATCGGGCCATGTGGCCTCGTCGACATGGATAATCATGCCCTGCTGGCCCTTTACGGAAAACGCGCCAATACTTTGCACCATGTCCCAAGGCACCACACCGGAAGCGCCCTTGTGAACCTCTATTCCCACTTGCGACAGCGTGAGCGATGGCGTGTTGGGTTGCCCACGTCGCCAGATCAGACCCCCAGTCAAAAGCGTAAACAGAATGGCCAGAACCGAGGCGATGACAACCAACCCGGTCTCGCCGTCCCGCACAGCCCACCACAATGTCAGCGCACAAATCACGGCGATAACAGCATTCCCCAACAGCAGGCCCATACCAATCGGCTTGGTGAAAATCACAAATGGCTCGGACACATCCACCGACTTCATGGCGCAATCGGCATCAACCGCTCCACAAACAAAAACGTCTCGACCCCGTTCGGTCCGGGCCGCGTGCCCACATGAACCACCGCGATGCGGCGCGGGTTCAACTGCCGCGCGGCCAACAATTGCGTGCCATCATCCGGTCGATAGCGGTCTGGAACCGGGGCCTCCGTGCGGATCCCCTCCATCTCCAACCCGGCCACGGCCGCACTTGCCGCCAATTCCGCATGATCCCCGTCGAACGCCACTTCGCACCGGCGGTCCGTTCCCATCGTTGCCGCGCGCCCGTTCACCGGCGACGGTGCGTTGGATGAAGACAGCGGATCAAGGTCATAGAAATCCACGCGCACGCCGCCCTGCGCCAACACCTCATCGGCGCGCGCGGCGGTCATGAAGGGGCTGAAGCAATGCGATGCGAAGGCCGCGCTCGCCACATCCGGGATCGCGTCGTCGGCTTTTGCGATGCGCCCCGCGGCCAGCGAGACGAAGGTTGCAATCGCGACAAGGTGCACAACGGTCCAGATAACGCCCTTCATTGCGTCACCGTAACATCCATCGCAAAAGCGAAACCCGGTGCAGCACGGCTGGCCGCGCGTTTAACGGCATTACGTGCGTTACCCAAAATTGCCTCATCGCCCCTCAACGGGACAAACCAACTTGGCCTGACCGGACGCGATGGACCACTCATGGGGCAGGCTCCACCATGGAAACCGACAGGCTGATGTATTCCGACAAAAGCTGCGCAAACCCTGAGGCATCGACGCCGGGTAGCGGACTTGAGAAGGCATAAAAGTAGCTGTCATCGGTGATGTTGAAAGACGCGCCTTGCCCCTGGTAATTGAACAAATCCGTATGGGGCATATACCCGCCCGTGAAGATCACGCCATCGGTCTGGGCAAACATGGCTTCCAGCACCGGGGCGCTTTCTGCGGCCGTGCGCAAGGCTGGCAGCGACATATACATGTTGCAGTGAACATTTCGTTCACCCGCGAATTCGGAGATCTCAAAGCGTTGGTGGAAGATTTCGTCATAAATGGCCACAGCGGTAATCCGCGTACCATCCGCCGTGCTTTGCCGAACGTCCTCCCCGTATGGACTGGCATCAACGATAGCCTGAAGATGTGCATCGGGATCGGCCATGGCGTCACTACAGACCGCAATGAGCCGCTCCCAAAGATCAGGCACCAGTTGCGCGGGGTCGGCACGCGCTTCATCAACTGCCGTCGCGACCAGCACCAAGGCGCAGATCGCAAGCGCCCCCCTCCGCTGGCCCTGGCCGTTGATGATCGCGCGCTTCACCGCCCTTAGCCCTTCACCGCCTTCACAATCTTCTCGGCACCGTCCTTGAGGTTGTCGGCGGCGATCACATCAAGCCCGGAGCCATTGATGATCTCCTTGCCCTTTTCGACATTCGTCCCTTCCAGGCGCACGACCAGCGGCATCTCCAATCCAACCTCTTTCACGGCGGCAATCACGCCCTCCGCGATGATGTCACAGCGCATGATGCCCCCGAAGATGTTGACGAAAATGCCCTTCACCTGCGGGTCGGAGGTGATGATCTTGAACGCCTCGGTCACTTTTTCCTTGGTCGCGCCGCCGCCCA
>CAZPJO010000419.1:0-2645 GCA_964586895.1 uncultured Roseicyclus sp. | reverse complement strand
CCGTGACGCAGGACGAGGTCGGCAAATCCGCGCTTTACCTGCTCTCGGACCTCGGCTCGGGCGTCACGGGCGAGGTGCACCATGTCGATGCGGGCTATAACGTGATCGGCATGAAGAACCCCGAAGCACCCGACATGACGTTGGAAAAAAAGGGCGAATGACCTTCCGCAATCGCGCCGTTTCGAGAACATGAATATTCGCCGACAAACACTTGTAATAAATCACATATTTTATCTCACAAGCCTCCGCCTGACCGCTTTTGTCCAATGCCCTCTCGACGGCGGCGGTCCGAACGCGGTATCCCGACGCGAAACTGATTTTCGACCGCATCGCGGCCGGCGTGTCGGGCGCGTCGGGGCTGCGGTCGCCCATTGAACGAGGCACGCCATGATCACACCGCTTCCCCATGAAAAAGGCTTCCACGTCAGCTGGGACCAGATCCACCGCGATGCGCGCGCGCTTGCGTGGCGGCTTGACGGGCACGGCCCCGATGATGGCGCATGGCGGGCGGTGGTCGCGATCACCCGAGGCGGCATGGCGCCTGCGATGATCGTCAGCCGCGAGCTGGATATCCGCACCGTCGATACGATCTCGGTGAAATCCTACCATTCCGGCGGCGGCAAAGCCGATGAACAGCGCGACGCCGAGGTTCTCAAATCTCCCGATGCAGGCCTGATGGGCGACGGAACCGGCATCCTTGTCGTCGACGACCTCGTCGATAGCGGCAAAACCCTCGAACTGGTCCGCCGCCTCTACCCCAAGGGGCATTTCGCCACCGTCTACGCCAAGCCCAAGGGTGAACCGATGGTCGACACCTTCATCACCGGCGTCTCGCAAGACACCTGGATCTTCTTCCCCTGGGACATGGCCCTGCAATACGTAGAGCCCTATCGCGGCACCGATTGACCCGCGCCGCGCGCCTTGATCGGACGGAATTCGGGTCGGTCAAATTTTAGACAAACCTTTTCCATTCTCAGGGCATGGTCTCTGGCGATCCTGTCCTTGGTTAACTTGGGGATAGGTTAATGCTTGGACTTTTGAAAACACTCGCTTCGCCGAACAAGGCTTCTCTCACAGAGTTTGAAGAGAAGAGATATACACGCTTCACATCCATCCGGGACATCACCGAGTTGGACGACGATACGCAGCACACGAGGTTCCAGACCCGTCCTGCACGCGCTCGCCCGACGCCCAAACGCCACGCCAAACCAAGGCTGGCCGGGGCAAGTCCCGACGCCGTTGCACGGCCCCTGATCATGGAGGCGTTTTGCGAACCGGACATCCCGGAGCAAATTGCGCCCCCCCCCGTTCAGGCGCCTGAGGCAAAGGCCAAGGTCCAGACGGCGTCACCCGTGACATGGTTCATGGACCAAGACAGCGGAGCACACGCAGAGGCGCCGATTTCGGCCGATATCCTGCGCCGGGCTCTGCCGAAACGGTTCGCGGACCGGCCCCGCGATCCTGTTGGCGCATAACAGATCGCGGACGCGCATCCGGTAACGACCCTGATCGGTTTCTTGCCAATTGATCGTGACCCTCAACGGGGTTGCGCTCGTGCAACCACGCGCCCGCCCTGTCGGGCCTGACGTTCACAAACCCTTAAAGCGATCCGCGTTTGCGCATGGTATCAAAGGGTTAACCCTAGGTTGCAACCTTGCAACCACGCCTCAAAGCCGCCGGACCTTCAACTTGGTCAGCCGGTTCTGCTGCCGTTCCGCGACCTCGAAGCGGAACCCGTGAAACGCAAAGCACTGCCCCGGTGACGGGATCGTCTGCGCCTCGTGGATCACCAGCCCCGCCACCGTGTTGGCCTCATCATCGGGCAACGTCCAATCGGCGGCCCGGTTCAGATCGCGGATCGTCATGCCGCCTTCAATCGTGTAATTCCCCGCCGCATCGGCCGTCAGGACCGGCGCATCGGGCGTGTCGAACTCATCGGTGATCTCGCCCACGATCTCCTCCAGGATATCTTCCAGCGTGATCAACCCCGCCAGCGCGCCATATTCATCCACCACCAGCGCAAAATGCGTGTGCCGGCGCAGGAATTGCCGCATCTGATCATCCAGCGTCGTCGTTTCGGGCACGAAATAGGGCTTCATCATCACCTCCGCGATGTCGAACGCCCCCAACCCCTTGGCCTTCTCGCCCCGCGTCAGCCTGTCGATACCGCGCAGCAGATCCTTGGCATGCACCACGCCCACGATGTTTTCCTGATCGTCCTTGAACACCGGCAACCGCGTGTGCCGACTTTGCAGGCATTGGGTCAGGATCGTCTCGGGCGTGGCCTCGGCGTCGATCATCTCGATACCCGAGCGGTGCAACATGATCTCTTCCACGGTGCGCTCATGCAGGTCGAGCGCGCCCAGAAGACGGTCGCGCTGTTCCTTCTCGACCGAGCCTTCCTCATGGCCGATCGACAAGGCACCCATGATCTCTTCCTTGACCGACAACATGTTGTCGCCCGCCTCGATCCGCGTCCCGAAAAGCCGCAGAACACCCCGCACAATGACCCGCACAACCGCAACCACCGGCGCCATCACCGCGATGATCAACCCGATGGGCCGCGCGATCCGGGCGGCGGACGTCTCGGGGTTGTTGATCGCATAGGTCTTGGGCAACACCTCCGCAAAGATCAGCACCAGCGC
>CAZPJO010000418.1:0-2645 GCA_964586895.1 uncultured Roseicyclus sp. | reverse complement strand
CAGGGCGGCGGCGGATGCGGTGTTGCACGCCAGGATCACCAGATCGCAGCCCCGGTCGAACATCGCCTGCACGCCCGTGGTGGTGAGGTTGTAGATATCGTCGGGTTCACGCGTGCCGTAGGGCGTATGCGCATTGTCGCCGTAATACAGGATCGGGAGGTCTGGCAGGCGCTTTTGCACCGCATCAAGCACGGTCAGCCCGCCAAGCCCGGAATCAAAAATGCCAACGGCCATCAGTAGCGATCCTTCAGTGTCTTACGGCCCGTCTTGTCGTCGGGCGCGCGGTGCCGGTCTTCGAATTCGAACCCACGCGCGGTCGGGTCCAGCGGACGCGGAGACAGCGCATAGGTGGTTTGGCGCAAATGGTCCATCAACGCCTTTGCATCACCGGCCAGCGCATCAAGGTCGGCGCGCGGGATCGGATCGCCGATCACCACATCCACGGGCTTGTTCACGCGTTTCTTGAATTCCTTGATCAACAGGCCCATCCGCAACGTGTTGTGCAGGTGGCTCATCAATTGGAACAGGCGTGAATTCTGGCCGTCGAAGAAGATCGGCACCACGCTGGCCTCGGATTTGGCGATCATGCGGGCGGTGAAACTGCGCCACATCGGATCCATCGGACGCCCGAAGGGTTTGGCCGCCGTGCTGACCGTGCCGCCGGGAAAAACGCCGATGGCGCCGCCGTCAGCGAGGTAGCGCAACGCCTCCTTGCGGGTGCCGAGGTTCTGGGCCACGGCCTCCTTGGTGTCGGAAAAGCTGACGGGGAGGATGACCTTGTTGAGGTCTTCGGCCTTGCGGAAGATCTGATGCGCGAGAATGCGGAAATCGCCGCGCGCCTGGCTCAGGATATGGCCCATCATCAGCCCATCGAGAATGCCGTAGGGGTGGTTCGCGATCAGCACGACAGGCCCGTCGCGCGGGATGTTGGACAAGGCGCCGCCGATCACGTTGAGCTCCAACCCGTAGCGTTCGACCATGACCTCCCAGAAATCGCGGCCCTGGCGGACCTCTTCGTCGTAGCCATCGGCCTGTTTGATCAGGCGCATCCGACCGGTGGTGTTTTCCAGCACACGGATCACCGCGCGCCCGCCTTTGGTGGCGGCGGAATGGGCATAGGAGATTTCACGCGCGACGGCGCGGGATTCGCGATCGGGTCGACGATTGTTGGGCATCTGCTCTGGGCGGCCTCTTGGTGCGTGCGTGCTGGGCCAAGACTACGGCAAGGCGCGGGTCCGGTCCACCGCTTTGGCGGACGGAATGGTTAACGCCGGGTCCAGCCCCAGAGGCACAAAAGCTCCATCGCGACATGGGCACCCGCAACGGCGGTGATCGCGGCGCTGTCGAAGGGGGGAGAGACCTCGACCACATCGCCGCCGACCATGTTGATGCCGGCCAGTTCACGCAGGAAGATCGCGGCCTGCCCCGAGCTTAAGCCGCCCCAGACCGGCGTGCCGGTTCCGGGTGCGAAGGCGGGATCGAGCCCGTCGATATCAAAGCTGAGGTAGACGGGGGCCGCGCCCGCCCGGTCGCGCACCATATGGGCCACGGCGGCGGGGCCGGAATCATGGACCTCGCGCGCGTCGTGGATGGCGATGCCGAGGTTGTCTTCGACCATTGTGCGGATGCCGATATGGGAGGAGCGCGCGACGTCGATCAGGCCTTCCTTTACCGCCGTGTAGCAAAACGTGCCGTGGTCGATGCGCGAGGCATCGTCATCGGGCCATGTGTCGGTATGCGCGTCGACCTGGATCAGGGCAAGCGGGCCATGCATTGCAGCATGGGCGCGCAGGATGGGCAGCGTGATGGAATGATCGCCGCCGAGGGTGATCGCGGCGGCCCCGGAGGCAATGATGGTGGCGATATGCGCCTCGATCCGGGCGGGGACGTCCGCGGTGTGGGCGTAGTCGAAGGCCATGTCGCCGTAATCGGCAATGGCCAGCGCGTCGAGGGGGGCATAGCCATCCCAACCATAGGGCGGGTCATAGGGTTGCAGGGCGGACGCTTCGCGGATCGCGCGCGGCCCAAGGCGGGTACCGGGGCGATTGGTGACGGCCTGATCAAAGGGGATGCCGGTGACGGCGACATCGACGCCCGCGAGATCCTTGGTATAGCGCCGCCGCAGGAAGGACGTCGCGCCGGAGAAGGTATTTTCAAAGGCCGCGCCCTTGAGGTCCGTGCGGGTGAAGGCCCCGTCGACCTCGTTCTTTGCGTCTTCCAATGCCATGTGTTTCGTCCCTTGGTCCCGTGTGCCCCTTGCTACACCGCAGATTTCACGGGACGGAAGCGGGAATTGATCCATCTTGTGCGCGCGGGGCGTCTACGTGATACCAAAGGCGCGCGACAAAAGGGCAAGAGCATGGGCGTTTCGGACGATCTGAAGGCGGAGTTTCTGGAAGGGATGAGCCGTGCTGCGGCGTCGGTCTCGGTGGTGACGACCGATGGCCCTGCGGGGCGCGGCGGCGTGACGGTGTCGGCGATGACGTCGATTTCTGCCGATGGCGAGGCGCCGACGATGCTGACGTGTTTGAACGCGTCATCGCAGGCCTTGCCGCTGGTGTTGGAGAACGGGTGTTTCTGCATCAACGTGCTCAGGCTGGGGCAGACGGATATCTCGGACGTGTTTTCCTCGCGCAGGCCCGCGC
>CAZPJO010000417.1:0-2660 GCA_964586895.1 uncultured Roseicyclus sp. | reverse complement strand
CAAGCCCGTGGTGACGCCCGAGCGCGCGATGGAACAGGCACGCGCGATCGCGGCGCAGGGCGGCAAGGTGGGTGTTTTGTTCGGGCCCGAGCGCGCGGGCCTGGAAAATGCCGATATCGCGCGCGCCGATGCGATCATTTCGGTGCCGGTGAACCCGGAATTCCCGTCCCTGAACCTGGCGCAATGTGTTTTGCTCTGCGGCTATGAATGGCGCAGGCAATTGGCTGAGGTCGCCGCCGAGGTGATGGATCTGGCCAAGACCGATTTCGCCAGCGGCGCCGAAGTGGCGGCCTTGGGCGATCATTACGAGGCCCAGATGGAGGAGGCCGGGTTCTTCTGGCCGCCCCACAAGGCCGACAGCATGAAGCTGACCTTACGCAACCTGTGGGGGCGATTGCCCCTGACGACGGCAGATGTGCAGACCTTGCACGGCGTCCTGCGCCAGATGGCGCGGTGGGCCGAGGGCAAGCGCAAGGATCGCAAATAACGCCTTCGGTGGCGGCACGATGCAACACGGGCCCGGTGTCCGGCGGGGGCGCAAGGTGTCGCGGGCGCTTGAAGGGCGGTTGGCTGCGGGTTAGGTCTGCGCGAGAGAGCGAAGAGGGGCGATGATGGCCGGTGCACGCAGCATTTTTGAAGAGGTCGGCGAAACTAGAAAACCCGCCGCCACACCCGGCGGTGTAAGCGGGGATCGCGGGCGCGGGCGGCGGCGGGTTCGGCTTTTCATCATGATCCTGTTTGTGATGGTGGTGATCCAGATCGCCGTTGGCGGGCTGACGCGGTTGACCGATTCCGGGCTTTCGATCACCGAATGGGCGCCGATCACCGGGGCGATCCCGCCGCTGAACGACGCCGATTGGCAGGCAGAATTGGACGCCTACCGCGCCACGACCGAATATCAGGAACAAAACCGCGGCATGTCGATGTCGGAGTTTCAGTTCATCTATTGGTGGGAATGGGGCCACCGGCAATGGGCGCGGTTCCTGGGCGTCGTCTGGGCGGTCGGGTTTGTGGGCCTTCTCGCCACGAAATCGGTTCCCACTGGGTGGAGCGGGCGTTTGCTCCTGTTGGGCGCGCTTGGCGGATTGCAGGGGCTTGCGGGCTGGTGGATGGTGCATTCGGGCCTGGCGCCGGGGATGTTCGATGTGGCCTCCTACCGATTGGCCGTGCATCTGGTGCTGGCCTTCGTGATCCTTGCGCTGATGGCGTGGTATATCCTGACGCTCGGACGACAAGAGGCAGAGTTGATGACGGCGCGCCGGGAGGGCGACCGCAAGCTTCACGGGATGGCAACGGGGCTGTTGCACCTGACGTTTGTGCAGATCCTGATCGGTGCGCTGGTCGCCGGTATCGATGCCGGGCGCAATTACATCGATTGGCCGTTGATGGCGGGTGCGTTCACGCCGCCGGACATGTGGGTGTTGGAGCCGTGGTATCGCAACCTGTTCGAAAATGACGGGACGGTGCAATTCTTCCACCGGATCACCGGCTACGTGTTGTTCGTGTTCGGGATCGGCGCGTGGATGGCGTCGCGCGGGTCATCGCGGGCGGCGACCAAGCGTGCCTTCGACTGGGTCGGTGTGATGATGTTCGGGCAGGTCGTTTTGGGCATCGTCACGGTGATGCATTCCTCGCCCTGGTACCTCGCGATATTGCACCAATTCGGGGCCGTGGTCCTGATCACCCTTATTCTGCGGGCGCGGTTCCTGGCGCGCTATCCGCTTCCCCAATCCGTGAGAGGAGCCGCCTGATGGCCGCGATGGACGATCTTCTGGCGCATCAGCGCACGACCGAAGCGCTGGGACAGGTGATGGGCCGATTGGGCTGGGATCAGGAAACGATGATGCCGCCCGGCGCGAGCGCACAGCGCAGCGAAGAGATGGCGGCGTTGGAATCCGTTCTGCATGCCCGGCGCACCGACACACGCGTGGGCGATTGGCTGGATCAGGCGCGCCCGGCCGACGAGGTGCAGGCGGCGCATCTGCGCGAGATCCGGCGAAGCTATGACCGCGCGGTGAAAGTGCCCGCCGATCTGGCGGCGGAACTGGCGCGGTTGACCTCGGTCAGTCAGGGGATCTGGGCCAGGGCGCGGGCCGAGGATGATGTGGCGGCGTTCCTGCCGACGCTGAGCCAGGTGGTGGCGTTGCGCCGCGAAGAGGCCTCGGCCATCGCGGCGGGCGGTGATCTTTATGACGCGCTCCTGCAGGATTACGAGCCGGGCACCGATGCGGGCGAAATCGCGGCGCTGTTTGATCGGATGCGGCCGCGGCTTGTGGCGTTGCGGGATCGGTTGGCGGGGGTGGACATGCCCGCGCCGCTGAGCGGGACCTTTTCTAAGGCGGCGCAGCTCGACCTGAGCGCGGAGATCGCGAAGGTCTTCGGGTACAGTTTCGACCTTGGCCGTATCGATCTGGCCGTGCATCCGTTCAGCTCCGGCTCGGGCGCCGATGTGCGGATCACGACGCGGGTCGATGAAGCAGAGCCTTTGGGCTGTCTTTATTCGACGATCCACGAGGTCGGGCATGCCTGCTACGAGCAAAACATCGCACCGGGGTATCGGTTGAGCGCGCTGGGGCAGGGCGTGTCGATGGGCGTGCACGAAAGCCAAAGCCGCATCTACGAAAACCAATTGGCGCGCTCGGCCCCGTTCACGCGGTATC
>CAZPJO010000416.1:0-2666 GCA_964586895.1 uncultured Roseicyclus sp. | reverse complement strand
CACCTCGCCCGGTTCAAGGCGACCGTAGCGGTGGATGATCAGCGCATTGCTCAGATTGAAACGGTCCACGGCCTGCGCGCGGATGTCGGTCAGAGCGCGTTCGGTCATGCCGGGGTAATGCTCGATCTCCATCGCCTTGAGATCGCCTTCGGCCACGTCGCGGGTGATGCCCGTGAAGCTGACGATGGCGCCGGCGTTTTTGGTGCCTTCGGTGAAGGTGTTGAGCTCGGCGCCCGGATCGAACGCGGCTTCGCGCACATGGATCGCCATGGCCTAGCCCCCGGTCATGGGCGGAAAGAACGCCACCTCGGTTGCGCCTTTGACGGACGCCTCAAAGGACACGAGGTCCTGATCCACGGCGACGCGGACGGCGGCGGTGTCGGAGAAGGCGAAGGCGTGGGCGTCGGAGCGCGCCTTGAGCTCTTCGATAAGGTCAGCGACGGTTTCGGCCTCGGTTTCAACCTGCTCATGGGCGGTGCCGATGCGTTCGCGAAGCCAGGCGAAATAGCGGATATCCATCAAGGGGCCTCCGTCAGATAGGGGCGGGCCTTGCGGAAATAATCCCAACCGGTGACTGCCGTCAAAAGCGCCGCCAGCCACAGAAGGGCAATGCCGAGCAATTCGCTCCATTGGTAGCCCGCGAGGATCCAGCGCAGGTTGAATTCATCGGCGACAGTGCCGGCCATGATCGCCTCGATCAGGGCGGCGTCCATGCCGATGCTGAGCGCCCAGAGGTAATGGGCGAACAGGCCCCAGCAGAACAGCAGGCCGATGGCGAACATCTGCACGGTGGTTTTCCACTTGGCGAGTTTGGTGACCTTCAACTCCTTCGCGTCCGCACCGAGGAATTCACGCAGGCCGGAGACGAATATCTCGCGGAACAGGATGATGAGGATGGGGATCAGGAACACCGGCTTAAGCGCGAGGCTACCGGATGCGAAATCGACACCGTAGAGCGCCAGAAGGACGGCGAGCGCGATGACGACCATGGCCTTGTCGGCGATGGGATCGAGCATGGCACCAAAGCGAGTTTCCTGGCCCCATTTGCGCGCCAGAAGGCCATCGAGATAATCGGTGAGCGAGGCGGACATGAAGAGGATGAGGGCAACCCAATCGGAGAACGGGCGCGGCAGGAGCAGGAAGACAAGCCCCACCATCGGCGCCGCGATGAGGCGCACGAGGGTCAGGATATTGGGCAGGTTCCACCGCATGACCCCTTGTTAGCCGGGATGCGGGTCCGGGGCCAGAGGGGGTGGGTGCGTGGGAGAGTGCTCACGCGTGAGCAAGGGGGTTAAGGGGTTGAAATTTATGGGGAAGGTGGTTTTTGTTTACGGTTTGTTAAGGGGTTGGGGGAGGGGTTTGGCGACGAAGCGACAGGCCCGGATACAAACACGAGAAGAAGCGAATGTGTTTGGCGGCACAGTGGGCCGGTGGGTTGTGCCCACCCTACGCTTGCTTGACGGCCAGACACTCACTCGAACAGGATTGCTCACCATAGGTATTATTCAATTGTGCGCAGGTTAAAGGAAAACCAAAAATGTCTGATGATCAAGGTTTCAACCAGCATCAAGTGTTCGACAACAATGTCAATTCTGCTCTTGGCCTTTATGTGTATGCCTTATTTGACCCAAGAGACAGGAGGCCATTTTATGTCGGAAAAGGTGGCGGAAAGGACGGTAATGATCGCGTTCTTGCCCACTTCAAAGAAGCACGGCGTGATAAGAATCGAGGACGTCAATTTGGGCCATCATCAGATGAATTATCCAAGATCCGAAAGATTCAAGAAATTTGGGATAGTGGGAACGAAGTCGATTGGAAAATAATCCGTCGACACCTGAGCAATGAGAAAGAGGCGTTCAGTGTTGAAGCCGCCCTGATAGATGCGTTTGAGGCATGCGGCTACCGCCTGTTGAACGCTGTGGGAGGACACAACGGCGAGAAGAGTGGCCTTATCGAGGGTCGTCGTCTTTATGAATATGCCGCACCTCCCATAGAAGGGCGCGATTTTCCAGATGAATATATGAATCGCCCTCTTTTCATATTCAACATTGGTCAGACAGTTGGAAAAATGTGGCAAGGTGTTGATCGGATAAAAGACCCAAATTTTAGACCGGACTATAGGCAAGCAACAGTTGGTTGCTGGAAGATCGGTTCACATTGGCGGGCACTGTCCAACGGTGTCGCAATTGGGGTGGTTGGTGGGATAAGTCGCGACTTGTTTGCAATTTCAGGATGGGAGCCATGCCAAGGCGATCCCAAACTATGGCGGATGATTCCCGCTGATATTAATGAAATGACCAGCGCGGCATTGTTAAATCGAAACTTCAATTCGTTCTTGGAGCCCGTCAAAGGATACATTCAGCGGGGCGGTTTCGTGATTTGCGAAGTATCTGAGGCAGGAGATCGAACGTTTCGTCGCGGAGCGAAAAACAGGCATCCAGACACTGCACCGCTGGCCCCTCAATGAGCTTAACAATGGCCTTCACTGCTACACACATCAGCATTTCGCGCTCCAGAGAGAGTCTGCACTGTCATGCGAAGCACCCGTCCAAGTCTTCCCCCAGCGGCTTTACAGCGGGCTTGGGGCGCGCGCAGACACTCACCCGCCCTCATGGAAATGGTCGTAGATCTTTTGCGCCAGCCCTTCGCTGACGCCATCCACCGCC
>CAZPJO010000415.1:2341-2670 GCA_964586895.1 uncultured Roseicyclus sp. | reverse complement strand
TCCATCGCGATCTGCCAGGTGCGATGGCGGATCGCCGAATCGCGATACCGCTGCATCAGCTTGGCGCAATAGGCGGGTAAATCCTCGCCCTCAGGCGGGGGCACAGTCGGGATGATCTCATCGCGCCACATAATCTCGCACAGGTGTGCGAAATCGGGGTTCGCCACCGTGTCGGATATGGTTTCATACCCTGCAAGATATCCCAGATAGGCAAGCGTGGAATGGGTGCCGTTCAGGCACCGCAGCTTCATCAATTCATGCGCCTCAACCGAGCTTACAAGTTGCGCGCCGACGGCCTCCCATGCCGGGCGGCCATCTGCGAAATCGTC
>CAZPJO010000415.1:0-2331 GCA_964586895.1 uncultured Roseicyclus sp. | reverse complement strand
GTCCTCGATCACCCATTGGCGGAACGCTTCATGCACGACGCAGGCCGGATCTTCATAACCCGCCGCAGCGCTCAGGTCGGCCACGTCGGCGTCGGTTGTGGCCGGTGTGATCCGGTCGACCATGGTTGCGGGGAAGGGGACATGCGCCTTGATCCAGGCGGCCAGGTGAGGGTCCAAAGCCTGCGCGAAATCCAGCACGACAGCCCGCGTGAGCGCGCCGTTCGCGGGCAGGTTGTCACAGGACAGAACCGTGAATGGTCTGCTGCCTGCCATCCGCCGGCGGTTGAGCGCGGCAACAACAAAACCGATCGCCGAGCGTGGGGTGTCGGGATGTGCCAGATCGTGGACGATGTCGGGATGATCCGCCTTTAGCCGCCCGTTGGCCGCGTCGATGCAGTATCCTTTTTCGGTAATCGTCAGGGACACGATCCGAACGCCCGGATCTGTCATCGCACGCAACACGGCGCCGGGATCCTCGGGCGCGACCAGCACTTTGCTCACCGCTCCGATCACCCGCGCGCGGCGCGCCTTCCCGAGCGTGACGGAGGTGAAGACCCCGCCCTGCGGCTCCATCTGATCGCGCGCTGTGGGGCTGCGCAGGCTCACCGAGATGATCCCCCAATCGCCGCCCTCCGCCTGCATGGCGTCTTCGGAATAGACCGCGTTGAAGGCACGAAAGAAGGCGCCGGGGCCAAGGTGTACTTGCCCCACCCGAGGGGCGGGTTTGGTTCGGGTCAGGCGCGGGGCATTCATAAGCGATAGGCCTCTTTGGCAAGGCGATAGGTGAGGTCATGGGCGACCTCGAACGCCTCATCTTCGCGCAACCGGCCCGTGCCGACCAGCTCCGCGAGATAGGCGCAATCGGTGCGCCGGGCGACATCATGGCGCGCCGGGATCGAGCAGAACGCCCGTGTGTCATCGTTGAAACCCGCCGTGTTGTAGAAGCCGCAGGTCTCGGTGGTGGTTTCGCGAAACCGTTTGATGCCCTCGAAGCTGTCGAAGAACCACCAGGGCGGTCCAAGGTGCAGGGCAGGGTATGCGCCCGCCAGCGGTGCCAGTTCCCGTCCATAGGCCGTCTCGTCCAGCGTGAAGAGGATGATGTTCAAGCCCGGTTCCATCCCCACCGCATCCAGCAACGGCTTCAAATCGCGGACATAATCGGTGCGCCCGGGGATATCGAACCCCTTGTCGGTGCCGTGCTGCGCATGGACGGTGGCCGAATGGTTGCGGCGCGATCCGGGGTGGATCTGCATGGTCAGCCCATCTTCAAGGCTCATGCGCGCCATTTCGGTCAACATCTGGCCCCGAAATGCATCGGCCTCCTGCGCGGTGCAGGCCCCGTTCAGAGCTTTCCGGAACAAACCCTCCACCTCGGCGCGCGGCAGGTCTTCGGTCCGTGCGGTCGGGTGGCCATGGTCCGTCGCCGTGGCGCCGTTGGCCTTGAAATACGCCCGCCGCAGCCGGTGCGCGGCAAGGTAGCCATCCCATGTGGCCGTGTCTTCGCCGGTGATCTCGGCCAGCTGTGCGATATTCTGCGCAAAGCCGTTGAACTCGGGGTCGATGATGCCGTCGGGTCGATAAGTCGTCACGATCCGCCCCGACCAACCGCTGTTGCGGATCATCTTGTGCCAACGCAGATCGTCAAGCGCGCCTTCGGTTGTGGCCAGCACCTCGATGTTGAACCGATCGAATAGCGCGCGGGGCAGGTAGGCGTCATCGGACAGCTTCGCCTCGATCTGATCATAATGCGCGTCCGCCGTGTCCGTTGTCAGTGGAACCTCAAGGCCGAACACCGTCTCGAAGGCGTGGTTGAGCCACATGGACGAGGGCGTGCCGCGAAACAGATGCATGTTTGCCGCCAAAAGGTGCCAGATCTTGCGGGGATCAGTTTCCACGTCCCCACCGTCTTTTCGCGGCACGCCAAGCGCTGCAAGCGGGATGCCCTGGCTCACCAACATGCGAAACACGTAATGGTCGGGCACGATGAAAAGTTCGGCCGGGTTCGGAAACCTCTGGTTCTCGGCAAACCATTGCGGGTCGCAATGGCCGTGCGGGCTGATGATCGGCAGGTCCTTCACGCTGTCGTAGAGCGCGGTCGCGATCCCACGCTGGCCGGCCTCTGCGGGAAACAAGCGGTTGGGGTGTAGCAATGTCATGGGCCTGGCGCTCCGGGATGGTGTGGTCAGTGTCAACTGGCATCCTAGCATACCAATGTCGCCGAAGTGGAGCCGTGGTTACCTGATCCCACCACTTTGAACGCACGTCTTGCCGCTTTGATCCGGGCAGGGCGCTTGTGTGTTCGTCACGGCAGCGGTCACGGCAAACGGGGCG
>CAZPJO010000414.1:468-2672 GCA_964586895.1 uncultured Roseicyclus sp. | reverse complement strand
GGGAATACATGTCGATGCCGGGACCGGCGCTGTCGGTGAATTCGCCCTTCAGCATATGCGGCGCGCCGATGCAGAATTCGACGACCTCAAGGCCGCGCTGCACGTCACCCTTGGCGTCGGGGATGGTCTTGCCGTGTTCGCGCGACAGCGCTTCGGCGAGCTTGTCCATGTCACGGTGCAGGAGGCTGACGAATTTCATCATCACACGCGCCCGGCGCTGCGGATTGGTGGCGGCCCAGGCGGGCTGTGCGGCGGCGGCGGCGGCCACGGCGGCGTCAAGCTCGGCCGTTGAGGCAAGGGCGACCTGCGCCTGCACCTCGCCGGTGGCGGGGTTCCAGATGTCGGCGGTGCGCCCCGACGTGCCCGCGACGTGTTTGCCGTTAATCCAGTGACCGATCTGTTGCATGTGCTCTCTCTCCCGGGAAATGCGTTTGGCGCAGCATAGTCTTGCGTTTTTGCCGGGAAAAGCGAAAGGTTCGCAGGATCATTTTGCGGGAGTGCAAGAGTGAACTGGGACGATCTGCGCATTTTTCTGGCCACGGCGCGGGCCGAAAGCCTGACGGGCGCGAAGGCGGCGTTGCGGATGGATCCGGCGACCATCGCGCGCCGGATCGCACGGCTTGAGGGGGCGGCGGGGGCGCCTTTGTTCCTGAAATCACCGCAGGGATACCGGTTGACGGAGGCGGGCCAGCGCCTTTTGGCCCATGCGGAGGAGGCCGAGGCGGCGCTGGGGCGGGGTATGGGCGCGTTGTCGGGCGCGGGCGAAACACTGTCGGGCCCGATCCGCATCGGCGCGCCCGATGGCTGCGCCACGTATCTTCTGCCGCAGGTTTGCGCGGGCATTGCCGCCGCGCATCCCGATCTGGATCTACAGATTGTGGCGTTGCCGCGGGTGGTGAACCTGTCGCGGCGCGAGGCGGATTTCGCGATTACCGTTTCAAAGCCCGACACCGCCCGGTTGCAGGCCGAAAAGCTGAGCGATTATCGCCTGTCGCTGGCGGCATCGCGCGATTGGCTGGCCACGCATGGCGCCCCGCGTGATCTGGGCGCTTTGAAGGGCGCGCGGATGATCGGGTATATCCCGGACATGATTTTTGATGCGGAACTGGATTACCTGAGCGCGCTTGGGGTCAGCCGCGTGGCGTTGGCCTCCACCTCCGTCTCGGTCCAGGTGCAGATGGCGCGGGCGGGCGGCGGATTGGCGGTTGTGCATGATTTCGCCTTGTCGGGCGCGCCGGAATTGCAGCGGGTCTTGCCGGATCAGGTGGCGCTGACGCGGACGTTCTGGTTGGTGCGGCACGAGGGGCAGCGCGATGCGCGGCTGGACCGGATCGCGGGGCTTTTGAGCGCGGGCGTGCGGGGCGAGATTGCGCGGCTGGAGCGATTGGCGGGGCGGTGAGATCACGAAAACTTGACAGCCCGCGCGTTTAAGACCCACGCTTGCCCCACGAGACGTGCGGGTAACGAAGGGAGAGCCCCAATGCTTGTTCAACAAATCCTCAAGGATAAATCCGACCACAGCGCGGGTGAAAGCGTGGTCAGCGTGGCACCGGGATCGAGCGTGGGCGAGGCGGCCAAGACCTTGTCGGCGCGCCGGATCGGGGCCGTGGTCGTATCGTCGGACGGCAAGCAGATGGCCGGGATCCTGTCGGAGCGTGACATCGTGCGTGCGATCGGGGCGAACGGGCCGGGGTGCCTGGCGGACCCGGTCGAAAGCATGATGACGTCGAAGATCATTTCGGCCACGTCGACAGAGACGGTCGACAGCGTGCTGGCCAAGATGACGGACGGGCGGTTCCGCCACATGCCGGTGATGGAGGGCAGCGAGATGTTCGGCCTGATCTCCATCGGGGATGTGGTCAAGGCGCAACTGGCGGAATTGTCGATGGAAAAGGAAGCGCTGGAAGGCATGATCAAGGGCTTCTGATGCCGGTCTTGCGGGGCGCGCGGCGATCCGGTTGCAAACCGGGTTGAAATCGTGTTCCCGTGCCGCCCGGACATACCGCGGAGGCACATGATGCGCACAGGGTTATATCCCGGCACCTTTGATCCGATCACATTGGGTCACGTCGATATAATCAAACGCGCCTGCCGATTGGTGGACAGGTTGGTCATCGGCGTGGCGATCAACCGCGACAAGGGGCCGTTGTTCCCCCTCGAAGAGCGCGTGGCGATGGTCGAGGCGGAATGCGCCAAGATGACCG
>CAZPJO010000414.1:0-458 GCA_964586895.1 uncultured Roseicyclus sp. | reverse complement strand
GAGGCGTTCGGCACGGAAATCGTCGCCCATCCGTTCGAGAACCTGTTGATCGACTGCGCCCGCGATGTCGGCGCGGAGATGATCATTCGCGGCCTGCGGGCGGTTGCGGATTTCGAATACGAGTTCCAGATGGTGGGGATGAACCGCAAACTGGATGCGTCGATCACGACGGTCTTTCTGATGGCGGAGGCCGAGCATCAGGCCATCGCATCGAAGCTGGTGAAGGAAATCGCGCGGTTGGGCGGGGATGTGTCGCATTTCGTGACGCCGCCCGTGAACCGCGCCTTGCTTGAGAAATTCCCGCGCTGAGCGGGGCAGACACGACACAAGGAGAGCCAAATTGGCCGATATCAAAGATCCCGAAAACACGATCCTGATGGAACTCAAGGGCGGCACCGTCACCATTGAATTGCTGCCCGACGTGGCGCCCGCGCATGTGGATCGGATGAAGGAGCTGG
>CAZPJO010000413.1:0-2678 GCA_964586895.1 uncultured Roseicyclus sp. | reverse complement strand
CGACATGGGCGCGATGCAGGAACGCATTACATCGACCAAGAACGGCTCGATCACGTCCATTCAGGCCGTTTACGTGCCTGCGGATGACTTGACCGACCCTGCACCGGCCACGACCTTTGCGCACCTCGACGCCACGACGGTTTTGTCGCGTGCGATCTCGGAGCTTGGGATTTACCCGGCTGTGGACCCGCTCGACAGCTCGTCGCGCCTGATGGATCCGCAGATTGTGGGCGAAGAGCACTATCAGGTTGCCCGTGACGTTCAGGGTATTCTTCAGCGCTACAAGTCGTTGCAGGACATCATCGCCATTCTCGGCATGGACGAATTGTCGGAAGAAGACAAACTGACCGTGGCCCGTGCCCGGAAGATCCAGCGTTTCCTTAGCCAGCCGTTCGACGTGGCGAAGGTGTTCACCGGCTCCGACGGCATTCAGGTGCAGTTGGAAGACACGATCCGCTCGTTCAAGGCAGTTGTGGCCGGTGAATACGATCACCTGCCCGAAGCTGCGTTCTACATGGTTGGTGGTATCGACGACGTGATCGCCAAAGCCGAGAAAATGGCTGCGGAAGCCGCCTGATCCAGTGGCGGGGCGCTCACGTCCCGTCATCTGAAACCGAAAACCGGAGGCCATCATGGCAACCATGCAATTCGATCTTGTCAGCCCCGAGCGCCGCCTGGCGTCCATGGAGGTGTCCGAGGTTCAAATCCCGGGTGCCGATGGCGATTTGACCGCGATGCCCGACCACGCGCCGATGATCACGACGCTGCGGCCCGGTGTCCTCAAGGCGATCGGCGCCGATGGCGAGAAATCCTATTTCGTGACCGGTGGTTTTGCGGATGTCGCGGGTCCCACGGCCACGATCCTGGCTGAACGTGCGCTTCCGATCGAGGAGGTCACGGGCGATCTGGTCGAAGAGCTGATTTCAGCCTCTGACGCGAAACGGGCCGAGGCCAAGGATGCAGCAGCTGACGTGGCCGCGAAGTACCACGCAGACCTGACCGCGACGCTGGATGCGATTGTCGGGCGCTAAGCCCGATCGCGTTTGTTACGGAAAGTGCCCCCGGTTCCAGGCCGGGGGTTTTTTCATACGAAATCCGCAATTGGCGGCGCCACGCCCTTCTTTTTCCTCAACATTGCCGCGGATTTCGGCCTACAACCGGCGCATCCTTTACCATGTTTGTGCCATGAAACGTTTGCAGTCCAATTCCATTGCTGTCGATCAGGGGTCGAGTGTCCTGTTCTCGGATTTCTCCGATAACGGGCCGATGTGGTCGGGGGACGGGCCGCGCGAAAACACGATGCATGTCAGCTTCGCCGAGGCTTACGTCGAACCGCCCATGGTTCATGTGTCGATTTCCATGTGGGACATGGGGGGCGAAACCAATCAACGCGCTGATCTGCGAGCGGAAAAGATCACCCGTGAGGGATTTGACCTGGTGTTCCGCACCTGGGGCGACAGCCGCGTGGCGCGGATCCGGGCCGATTGGATGTCGATCGGACAGGTGGCGGATGACGACGTATGGGACGTGGATTGACGCCACGTAAATATCGAACGTCGTTCATTTATGAACAATGTTCACGATGTCTCGATCAGGAAAGCATCGTTCATGTCACATGTTCCCACCAAACGATCCCGCACCACCCTCTGGCTGGCCGGCGGGGTCGGGCTTGTCACCGGGCTTTTGTCGGCGGTCACGTTGAACCCGCTTGGCGAGGCCTCGGACGCTTTGGTTTGGTGGCCGGGTGAATTGTTGGGGTTCCTGTCGGTCTTCGCCCTGTCGGCTGGTTTGATCTATGGCGTTTTGGGCGGCGGCTTTGCGCGCTTGCGCCTGGGGTTTGCGTGGCGCGCCGTTGCGGCCTTTGCGCTGACGTCGATGGTTGGCATCGCGGCGGCTGTCTATGTGGCGATGCTGATGATGGATTATGATGCAAGCACGCCCAGTTTCGCCGTGCCCTATCTTGCGGCCAGTCCGGTTGGTGCGCTGATCATGGCGATCCCGGTCGTCGTGTTGGCGCGGATCGCACGGCCCGTGTGGGTCGTGGTGCGGATCGTCGCGTTGACCACGGCGTGGTCCCTGGCCGTGGCGGTTGCCCTCGGCACGGGAGAGGCCCTATCCGTTCCGTGGCTTATGGCGTTGTTCGCGGGCTGGCAGGCGCTTTTCCTTGTCGGGATCGCCGCCGCAGAGCGAAAGGCTTAACGCCCCCACATGCCCTTGGGGTAAAGCCCTTCATAGATCGGGACGAGAGACGCGGTATCGAAAAGCGACGAGACCGAGGTGCCGTTCCAGATGTTGAGGATGGATTGGGCAAACATCGGGGCGGTCGGCACAACGCGGATGTTGGCGCAGGACTGGACCGGCTCGGTTGCCTCGATCGTGTCGGTGATCACCAGCGATTTCATCACCGATTTCTCCACCCGTTCGACTGCCGGGCCGGACATGACACCATGGGTGATGTAGGAATGCACCTCGGTCGCGCCCGCCTCCATCAACACTTCGGCGGCTTTGCACAGCGTGCCGGCGGTGTCGCAGATGTCATCGACAATGATACATTTCTTGCCTTTCACCTCCCCGATCACGGTCATTCCGGAAATTTCACCTGCCTTTTCGCGACGTTTGTCCACAATGCTGAGCGGCGCGCCGATCCGGGTGGCCAAATCGCGCGCGCGGGCCACGCC
>CAZPJO010000412.1:1063-2680 GCA_964586895.1 uncultured Roseicyclus sp. | reverse complement strand
TCTGCGTTTGACGGGAGGTCGGCGTGGATGACAAGATCAAGCCCGGGCAAATCGATCCCCCGCGCGGCGACATCCGTTGCGGCACAGACATTCGCGCGTCCGTCCCGTAGGGATTGCATGGCATTGCCGCGCTCGGATTGGCTCAACTCCCCCGAGAGGGAGACCACTTTGAATCCCCGGTTCGAGAACTTTGCGGTCAATCGGGCCACCATCGACCGGGTGTTGGCAAAGATGATCGCAGTTTGTGCATTATGGAAGATCAGGACATTAATGATGGCCTTCTCGATATCCGACGGCGCGACGCTCAAAGCGCTGTAGGCGATGTCCGCGTGTTGGGTCGTCGCGTTGCCGATGACAAGGCGTTCGGCATCGTCTTTCTGATGCGTTTGTGCCAGTTTGGCGATGCCGCGCGGCACAGTGGCCGAGAACATAAGTGTCCGCCGGTTACCGGGCGTTTCATTGAGAATGAACTCAAGATCTTCGGCGAACCCCATGTCCAACATTTCGTCAGCTTCATCGAGAACGACCGCTTGCAACGCGCTTAGGTCAACGTTGCCACGTGCGACATGATCGCGGAGCCGTCCGGGCGTTGCAACGACCACATGCGCGCCGCGTTCCAGTGCCCGCCGCTCGGTCCGTGTATCCATGCCGCCGACTGCCGAGGCCGTCACAAGCCCGACTTTGGCAAAGAGCCAATCAAATTCTCGACGCACCTGCAAAGCAAGTTCGCGCGTCGGTGCGATCACCACGGCGAGGGGCGCCGCCGGTGGACCAACCCGACCGTCTTCGCCGAGAAGATCGGGTGCAATGGCCAGACCAAACCCGACGGTTTTTCCAGACCCCGTTTGCGCGGAGACCAGAAGATCCTTGCCGCGCAAGGTTTCGTCGATCACCGCCGCTTGTACCGGCGTCAGGGTGCTATAGCCCTTGTCGCTCAGGGCTGCCGACAGGGTGTTCGGCAGGCGAGAGAAGTCTTGCATATGTCACCAATGGCCAGGGAAAGGCTGGGCGATAGTCACATTCGCGCCGGATGTATAGCGGTCAATTCGCGTTTCAGAGCTTTCCCGAAAGGGTCACCGCAGCGAAGGCCTTGTTTTGCGACATGGCAATAGCCGGGTGTGCGGAGCGGGGGACCGGCGGGACAGGTCCCGCCCTACAGGTGCCGTTTTACTCAGCGCCGAGTTGCGCCATGACCTCGTCTGACACTTCGAAATTCGTCGTGACGTTTTGCACGTCGTCGTCGTCTTCGAGCGCTTCGATCAGGCGCATGAGTTTTTGGGCGTCGTCGAGTTGCAGCTCGGTCGTGGTGGTCGGGCGCCAGACGAGTTTGGTGGATTCGGATTCGCCCAGCTCGGCCTCCAGCGCATTGGAGACATCGCCAAGGTCCGTGTCGGCGCACCAGATGACGTGGGATCCGGGGTTTTCGTCGCCGTCGCCTTCATCGGTTTCGACATCTTCGGCGCCCGCCTCAATGGCGGCCATCATGATCGTGTCGGCATCACCGGCCGACAGCGGATAGGACACTTGCCCCTTGCGTTCGAACATGAAGCCGACGGAGCCGGTTTCGCCGAGGTTGCCGCCGTGCTTGGAGAAGGTCGAGCGCACGGTCGAGGCGGG
>CAZPJO010000412.1:0-1053 GCA_964586895.1 uncultured Roseicyclus sp. | reverse complement strand
TTCAATGACGTCCTTGGGCACGGATTGCGATTTCGCTTCCTTCACGGCGAGGCGCAGGCGCGGGTTCTTTTCGGGGTCGGGGTCGCCCATCTTGGCCGCGACGGTGATTTCCTTCGCCATCTTGGAGAAGAGCTTGGCGCGGATCTTGTCCTGGCGTCCTTTACGATGCTGGATGTTCGCCCATTTTGAATGGCCTGCCATGGATGCCTCCGGGTCTGTCTTGATGCGGTTGGGCGGTGTATAGGGTTTGTGGGTTTGGGCGACAAGACGGGGGATGGGACGATGTTGACGACGCTGGCGGGAATTGCCGATCTGTTGGCGGCGGCGGGTGTGATCGGGTCGTTGATCTTTCTCGGTGTGCAGTTGCGGGACCAGAACCGCGAGACCGGGTTGAACAATTGGCGCGAGTTGTTGGTGACGCTGACCGATTTCAAGGGGATCACGAATGACCCGCGGATGGCCGAATTGGTGGTGCGGGGGCATGCAGATTACCAAGCGCTGAGCGCGGCGGAGCGGTTGAGTTTCGGGATGTATCTTGAGCAGGGGATCCACATCATCGGCAATTTCGACAAGCATTCGGGCACGGTTCCGGGGCAGATGAAGGACCTGCATTATCCGGTGCAGAACCTGATGCTGGATCATATCGCGACACCGGGCGCGCGGGCGTGGTGGGCGGAGAGCAAACCGAAGGGGCGGTTCCTGCCCGCGACGGCAGCCACGATCGACAGGCTACAGGCCGAGGGAGTTGAGCCGATTGGGCCGCATCTGGGGTAAAGTTGCATATTCGCAATTTTTCATTAGATTGCTCACAGGTTTATCCACAATTCCCCGGCGCCTTTCGGACATATCGCGGCACCCGGCGGCGGGTGTCATGATACGCCTTCCCGGCGCGCGGGGCACACGATAGGCTTGGTGCATGACACAAGATCAGATCATTCTCTTCTCGCTTTTCGGTATCGTCTTTGGCCTGCTTTTGTGGGGGCGGTTTCGATACGACATGGTGGCATTCAGCGCGCTGATGGCGGGCACGGTTTTGGGCGTGGTGGAGCCGTC
>CAZPJO010000411.1:2002-2695 GCA_964586895.1 uncultured Roseicyclus sp. | reverse complement strand
ATCCAGACCATCTGGCATTGCGCAGACAGGGCACAAAGCACTTCATCATCGGGGGCGGCGGGATCCACGACCTCGCAGATCGAGCCGCCGGTGTCGCAGACGAAATTCGGATAGCCGTAAAGTTCGCGCGCGCGGTGGATGAACGGCGCGGTATCCAGCAGCGCGTTGACCTCGGCGCGGCGGTGCAGCGCCTGTCGGCGTTTGTATTCTTCAAACGGCAGACCGCCCTTGGCCGGATCGCCGGGCTTGCCCAGATAGGTCGACAGCGGCGCAAGATTGTCGAAGGTGATGTTCGACCCGATATAGATCGAATCCGAGCGGAACAATTCCGCCAGATACGGCACCTGCATCGCCTGCCGCTTGAGGTTGTCGGTGATATGCCCATGTAGGCCGTGCCGATGCGGTAATCGATCGAGTAATGGAACCAGTCTCCATTGGCCCGCAGGCGCGAGGCCAGTAGTGTTTTGCCAAGCCCGGACATGCCGAACACCGCGATCCGTTTCTCGGGCGCGTTCCGCAAGGCATCGGGGCTGTCGTAGAGCAGTTTCATGGGCGGAGGCTTGCCACGCGCTCAGCCCTTGCGCAAGCGCGCGAGCAACCGCCCATCGAGGATCACAAGGCCCATCACCAGAAGGCCGAAGCCTGCAAACGCCTGCGGGGCGAGCCGTTCGCCAAGGACCACAGCGCCCAGAA
>CAZPJO010000411.1:0-1992 GCA_964586895.1 uncultured Roseicyclus sp. | reverse complement strand
ATGGCCACCGGTGGGATCAACAGCGTCACGATCATCGCATTGCCCGACCCCGCCAGCGCGATGATCCGGTAATACAAAAGGTAGGCGATGGCCGTGCCGATCACCCCGAAATACGCAATCGCGGCCCAGGTCTGGGGCAGGGTGGGGACCTGCGGCGCGCCGTCGATGACGATGGCCACCGGCACGATGATCACGCTGGCGCCAGTCAACATGCCCGCCGCCGAGACCTGCGGCGAGAGGCCGGCCATGGTCTTGCGCGCCCAGGCGGCGGCCAAAGCGTAGGAGATGGTGCCGCCGATCACCGCCAGTTGCGCCAGGCTGCGGATGTCGAATTGCCGAAACGCGTCGAGGCCAATCGCCACCGCCACCCCGAAAAACGCCACCACAACGCCAAGTGCCTTGCGCGGTGTCAGGCGTTCGTCGGCAAAGACCATTGCGGCGACCAAAACGCCGAAAATCGCCGTGCCCGCGTTGAAGATCGAGGTCAGCCCGGTCTCGATGAATTGCTGCCCCCAGGCCATGAGGCCAAACGGGATGACGTTGTTCAAAAGCCCCATGACCAGAAACGCGCCCCAGATCCGCGGATCGCGCGGGATCGCCATGCGCCGCAAGGCAACGTAGCCCCAAAGGATCAAACAGGCCCAGATCACGCGATGCGCCACAAGCGTCAGAAACGGAAGCTCTTCTAGCCCCACTTTGATGGCCAAAAACGACGCGCCCCAAATTGCGCCAAGCGCGGCCATCAGGGCCCAGGCATGGGTGGTCACGGAGGTTTGAGTCATGGGGCTGGCTTAGGGCGATGGGCGGCGGGACGCGACCCGGAAGGTGCGGCAAAGAAAAACCCCGCGCGCCGGGTGGCGGTCGGGGTTTTGATATTGCATAGGACGTGGATCAGAACTGATAGCCGACCCGCATACCGAATCCGAAAACATCGTTGTCGGTGAACGAAGACGTGGCGCCACCGCCCAGTTCCGTTTCTGCGTCGCCGATAATTCCGTAGGTGACACCGGCCGCGAGGCTGATCTGACCAAATGTATATTCGCCGCCGATGCCGAAGTTCAGGATCCCGTCTGTCGGGCCGAGGTTTCCGGCAATCGTGTCCTGCTCTTCTTCGTAAGTGACTGTGGCAGACAGCGACAGATCGTCGGTGATACGACGGCCAATGCCGATGTTGTAGGTGAAGACATCTTCATCAAAATCCACCAGCTGGCCCGACGGAGTCGGGAAGCCACCGGGGACAATCGTAAATCCTTCATAATCGGTCCACCGGATGGAGCCGAACAACAGCGTGCCTTCGGCAATACCGGTTTGTGCTTCAAGCAGCAGTTGCTGCGGCAATTCGACGGTGAAAGATGCCGAGCCATCGGCTGCGGCGGCATTGATGGCCGCTTCGCTTGTTCCGGGGCCTGCGACGGCTTGCCGACCGGAGAAGTCGAGGTCAATGCCGCTGTAATAGGTCAGCGCGACGCGCAGGGCGATATCGGGGCGCTCATAGGCGGCACCGACCAGGTAACCGGCCTCAAAGTCGCTCTCGGACTCCAGGAAATATGTAAAGGCGGGTGTGGAAACGAACGCGTCCCCAGTGGCCTGCAGGGCTCGGATACCACCGTAAACCGAAATGTTGTTGGCCAGCTCGTAGCGAAGGATCGCGGTCAGTTGATCCGAGCGGATCTCGGCGGTGGATCCCGCAAAGGGATAGCCGGTACCTGAAGGGTAATCGACATCAGCGCCGTAGGGTTGATCATAGATGAAGGCAAACGACAGCGTGTCAGTGATATCCTGACGATAGCGCAGCGTCGTGGTGAAATATTGCGGTGCAATATCGCCCGAAGCGATCCCCGCGATATCCACCTCGCCCGACACATCGGGGCTGACGGAGGTAAACCCGATCTCGGCATAGGTGCCTTCTTCAAACAGGATGCCTGTGCTCGGCGCTGTGCGGTCGATGCCACCGGCGGTTGCGATGGATGTGGTGGCCAGCAATGCTGCGGC
>CAZPJO010000410.1:0-2704 GCA_964586895.1 uncultured Roseicyclus sp. | reverse complement strand
GCCCCACGATATGCGGCGTTGTTTTCGCATCTACGCTGAGGCGCTGAGCGGGCTTGTCATTTCACGCCAGAGCGCCTATTCCGCGCCGGTCTGCCCCGGCAGGCATCCCATGTGGGAGGCGAGGTGCGCGCGCGCATCGGACCGCAACCACATCGACAAAGGCCCAACGACGCGTCGGCGGGCTGTTGCAAAAAGGAGAGGCCAGATGGCCAAGAAACTCGTCGGCTCGATGAAGCTGCAGATCCCTGCAGGTCAAGCCAACCCAAGCCCCCCTGTGGGCCCTGCGCTGGGTCAGCGCGGCATCAACATCATGGAATTCTGCAAGGCGTTCAACGCCAAGACGCAGGAGATGGAACAGGGCGCGCCGTGCCCCACGGTGATCACGTATTACCAGGACAAGTCCTTCGCGATGGAGATCAAGACGCCGCCCGCGTCGTTCTACCTCAAGAAGGCCGCTGGCCTGAAGCCGGTGGGCAAGCGCAACCGTCCGCGCGGGGCCGAGACGCCCGGTCGCGAAACGGTGGCCACGATCACCGCCAAGCAGCTGCGCGAGATTGCGGAAGCCAAGATGGTGGATCTCAGCGCCAATGACGTTGAAGCCGCAATGCAGATCATCCTTGGCTCGGCCAAGTCGATGGGTATCGAGGTGAAGGGGTAAGACCATGGGAAAAATGGGAAAGCGCCTGACCGCCGTTACGGCCGCGTTTGAAGGCAAGGAAGATTTGAGTGTCGAGGAGGCCGTCGCGCTGGTGAAGACCAATGCGACCGCGAAATTCGACGAATCCATCGAAATCGCGATGACGCTTGGCGTCGATCCGCGCCATGCCGATCAGATGGTGCGCGGCACGGTCGACCTGCCCAACGGCACCGGCAAGACGGTCCGCGTGGCCGTGTTCGCCCGTGGCCCGAAGGCCGAAGAGGCACAGGCCGCAGGGGCCGATATCGTGGGTGCCGAGGACCTGATGGAAACCGTTCAGGGCGGCACGATCGAGTTCGATCGCTGCATCGCGACGCCGGACATGATGCCCATCGTGGGCCGTCTGGGTAAGGTGCTTGGCCCCCGGAACCTGATGCCGAACCCGAAGATCGGCACGGTGACGATGGACGTCAAGGAAGCCGTTGAGGCCGCCAAGGGTGGTCAGGTGCAGTACAAGGCCGAGAAGGCCGGTGTGGTGCATGCGGGCATCGGCAAGGCGTCGTTCGATGAGGCCAAGCTGGTCGAGAACGTTCGCGCGTTTGTCGAATCGGTGAACCGGGCCAAGCCCACGGGCGCCAAGGGCACCTACATGAAAAAGATCGCCATTTCCTCGACCATGGGTCGCGGTGTGTCGGTCAACGTGGAAAACGCGACCGGCAACTGAGCCTGAGCGATGACCGGATGAAGCGGCGCGGGGGTGAAAGCCTTTGCGCCGTTTTTGTTGCGCATGTCCCTGGCCTTGGGCAGACTTTGGATTTTCGGAGGAGCCAGACATGTTGAGACCAGCGATTATTCTGCCTGCCCTTGTGATCCTGACCGCGTGCACGCCGAGCGCGTCCTACACGCCGCCCGAGGCGTCAGGACTTGTGCCAATCCGGCCCTATCCGGCGGCGGGCGATGTTTGTGTCGTGGTCGGGGACAGCCCTGCAACGCAGGAATATCTTGATCATACGGCGACGCTTGTGGCGTGCCCGTTGGCCGAGGGGGGCGCCATCGCCGACCGTCTGGCGGAGGGCGGGGATTTGGTGGCGATTGCCGGGGATTGGCAGTTGATTTCGATCCCTGAGTGAGACCCACGGTCCGCATACGGATACCTGGTGCAAAATTTCGTAAGGCGGGTCGGTTCGGCCCGCCTTTTTCATGCCCGATCGCCGTAAATCTGCCGACGGGTCACGGGGTCTGCGCGGTTCGCCGCCGAGATTGCCAAATGGTTAACACGATGCTTCGGTTCCGCCTCATTTTCGCCGCACTGATTGCGAGAAAGTAAATGGGATTGAAGCTCATGGCGGAGCGCAGGGACCTCCGCCGGCTTGGCTAAGAGCAGGACCACGGGAAGGTCCAACGGAAGGGACACAAATGTTTGCGCTGAATGGACAGAAATGGGGCCCCTCGGACGGGGGGACGCCCAGTGGTGCGGTGTATTGGGATCCGGGCAGCTTTGTTCAGGACCTCGATTTCGACCGGTCTCTCTATTCCGAGGCGGATTTCATCGACGCCTTGGCGCGCGCGTTCCAGGCATGGGAAGACGTGTCGGGCATTGATTTCGAGCTGGCCAATGCCGCCAATCCCGCCGATATCACCTTTGCAGCCGGAGAATTGTCGGGCAGCACGGTGGGCGTGGCGCAGTTTTCGTTCCGCCAGACCGGCGGCGAGTTCGAAGAGCTGACTGCTGCGCAGATCACCTTCGACGACCCGCGTGTGTGGTCGCCGGAAGGGGAGCAGGGCACGGATTTCTACGCGGTGGCGCTGCATGAGATCGGGCATGCGATTGGCTTGGGCCATGTGAATGACCCGACCGAGATCATGAACCCGACGATTTCTACGGACGAGCTGGGGGACGGGGACCTGGACGGCATTCAGGCGCTGTACGGCCCGGCGCTTGCGTCGGAGCCCGAGCCGGAGCCAGAACCCGAGCCGCAGCCGGAGCCCGAGCCGGAGCCCGAGCCGGAGCCCGAGCCTGAACCCGAGCCCGAACCCGAACCTGAACCCGAACCAGAGCCGCAGCCT
>CAZPJO010000409.1:0-2706 GCA_964586895.1 uncultured Roseicyclus sp. | reverse complement strand
CGGCCATTTGGCGCAAGGTGGCCACGGCCGGGGCATCGTTGAGCATCACGCCGCCGCCGCCGTTGACCTGCAGCTCGACGAAGCCGGGGCACAGAAGGCCACCCCCCAAATCGACCATATCAACACTGGACGGCACAGCGCGGTCGTCGACAATATCCGCGATCTGGCCGCCATCCACAATCACGGCCCGCCCCTCGTGCAAGGTCTCGCCGTCGAAGATGCGGGCTCCGGTATAGGCGCGGCGGGGGGCGGTCATGGGCATGTCCGTTGCAGGGGCGATCTTGCAGGTGTCCGGCATCGCCGGTGCCAAGGTCAAGGGCGAATGCCCCTTGCTTGTCGGGCCCTCCATCCGCCAGAACACTCCACGGGAGGGCCGGAATGAAAAGCAGTTTTCGCCAAACAGAGATCCTGGACATCGCCCGACGCGAGGGCAAGGTGACGGTCGAAGGGCTGGCCACGCATTTCGATGTGACCGTCCAGACGATCCGCCGCGACCTCAGCGAGTTGGACGAAGCACGCCACCTCAGCCGTGTGCACGGCGGCGCGGTCCTGGCGTCGGGGACGACGAATGTGGCCTACGGTGAGCGGCGCACGTATCTGGCCGAGGAAAAGGCCGCGATGGCTCGTCTGTGCGCCGCGCAAATCCCCAACGAATGCTCGGTCTTCCTCAACATCGGCACCAGCACCGAGGCCGTCGCAGCCGAGTTGTTGGGCCATAAGAACCTGCTGGTCGTGACCAACAACATGAACGTGGCCCATACGCTCGACCGCAACCCCGATTGCGAGGTGATCGTTACCGGCGGCACGCTGCGCCGCGGTGATGGCGGGTTGATCGGCGCGATGACGGTCGATGCGATCCGGCGGTTCAGGTTCGACTATGCGGTCATGGGCTGCTCGGCGTTGGACCCCGCGGGCGACGTGTTGGATTATGACATACAGGAGGTCGGCGTCAGTCAGGCGATCATCGCACAGACCCGCGCGCCGATCCTTGTGGCGGACCATTCGAAATTTCAGCGCAGCGCGCCGGGGCGGATTTGTTCGTTGGCGGACATGCACGCGTTCATTACCGACCGCGCCCTGCCCGCGCCCCTCGCCACATCCTGCGAAAAATGGGACACAGAAGTCTTGCTGGCAGGGCGCGTTGGCGCCTAGGCGCGCAGCAGTGTGAAATCGGGATCATAGGGCGCGGCCGGGATCACCTTGGCACCCGTTGTTTCACCGCAGAGGTCGAGGTCAAGCTCTGTGCCGACGTCCGAAACCTCCGGCTCCACAAAGGCATAGGCCAGGTTTTTGCCCACGCGATGCCCCCAGTCGCCGGACGTGATCGTGCCAACCACCCGCCCGTCACGCATAAGGGACGCACCGCCATGTGCGGGGGCCCGGTCCGTGGCGATTTCAAGCGTCACGAGCCGCTTGCTCGGGCCGTCCGCATGTCGTTTGCGCAGCGCGTCGCGTCCGACGAAATCGCCCTTGTCGAACTTCACGAACCGCGCGAGCCCGGTCTCGAACGGATCGAACTCGGTCAGGATGTCGGCCTTCCAATGCAAAAAACCCTTTTCCAGTCGCATGGATTCGACCGCTCGCGCTCCAAAAAGCCTGAGCCCATGCGATGCGCCCGCCTCGCGCAGGGCAAGGTACGCCGCATAGAGCGAGGCATTGGGGACGTGAATTTCATAGGCCAATTCGCCGGAAAAGCTGACCGCCATGATGGTTGCGGGCGCAAAGCCCACAAAGGCTTCGCGCACACACAGCCAAGGGAATGCCTGCGCCGACCAATCGCCACGCGCACAAGCGGACAGAACATCGCGCGCCTTTGGCCCCGCAAGCACGAGGATGGTCTGATCATTCGTCAGGGAGCGGATCTGCACCTCTTCATCCGCGCGGCGGTGCGCGAGAAGCCAATCCATATCGTGATACTCCGCGGCGGCGGCCGAGCCATACCAGACCCGCTCAGGGCCCCGGTCGCTGGCGGGCAGGTTCGCGAAAGTGGCTTCGGATTTCAGCATGCCCTGCAGGTTGAGAAGATACCCAAGCCCCACGCGCCCCGCGCGCTTCGTGACGGTGCCGCAGCACAACCGTTCCAGAAACGCGTGGCGGTCTTTGCCAGTGATCTCGAACCGGTTGAAGCCGTTGACTTCGCACAGGCCGACGTTGCTCTGGACGTTGGCAACCTCGGCGGCCACCACATCGAAGGCCTCATCGAAATCGAAACTGTGGGACGGGCGGAACTCAGGCGAAGGCTTGATGTAATCGACCCTCTCCCAGCCGTTGATTACGGTAAATTCGGCCCCCTCGGTGGCCAGCACCGGGGTCAGTGGGGTGGTCTTCGCGGGGCGGCCGGCGGGGCGGCGTTCGAGCGGAAAATGAAACCGGAAATAGTTCTGGTAATCTTCGATGGCTTTGAGCGCCGTCAACTCGACCGTGGCATGGCCAGTAAAGCGGCGTGGATCGATGACCCAGGTGTCATAGCAGGCCTCGCCATGGACGATCTGCTGCGCCAGAAGCCAGCCGTGCCCACCCCCCTCGCCCAGGCCCGCGCGCAGACCGATGATGCAGAAAGCGTTGCGTTTGCCGGGGATCGGGCCGACCAGGGGCGCGCCGTCGATGGTGTAGGTGATCGGCCCGTTCACGATGCGCTTGATCCCCACTTCAGCCAGCGCGGGCATGCGTTCAAACGCGCCTTCAAGCACATCCATCACGCGGTCC
>CAZPJO010000408.1:0-2709 GCA_964586895.1 uncultured Roseicyclus sp. | reverse complement strand
AGGCGTGAGTCGCCTCGAGGGAGTTACAGTCCCCTGCCACACCTTGCGGCCTGTCACCCATTTCAACGCCATGCGCGAAACGTTGACGCGAAATATCCACGCAAGCTGAGGGGGTCAAGCGGGAATGCACGCTTGCCTTCACGTGGCGCGCTTGTATGGGTGGGCCATGGCAAAAAAACCGACATGGGTGATCGACAAGGAACGCGGCAAACGGGCGGCAGCGGCCGAGACGCTGTGGCTGTTTGGGCTGCACGCGGTGCGCGACGCGCTGGCCAATCCGAACCGCGAGGTGCTGCGGCTGGTGGTGTCGAAGAACGCCGCCGACAAACTGGCCGAGGCGATTGCCGCGCGGGGTCTGACGCCCGAAATCGCGGATCCGCGCAGGTTTCCCGTCCCGCTTGACCCGGGCTCTGTTCACCAGGGCGCGGCGGTCGAGGTCAAACCGCTTGATTGGGGTGATTGGCGCGCGTTGGCGCGGGGCACGGGCGGACGCGCGGTTGTCGTGATGCTCGACCGGGTCAGCGACCCGCATAACGTTGGCGCAATCCTGCGTTCGGCCGAGGTGTTCGGAGCGACGGCAGTGATTGCACCGGCGCGTCACTCTGCGCCTGAAACCGGGGCGCTGGCCAAGACCGCCAGCGGTGCGTTGGAGCGGATGCCCTATGCGCGCATCGGCAATCTGGGCGACGCGATGGAGGCGCTCAAGGCGGATGGCTTCTGGATGGTGGGGCTGGCCGAGGAGGGCGCGCAAAGCATCGACGAGGTCGCCGCGACGCATGCAGAGGGGCACGTGGCGCTTGTGATGGGCGCCGAAGGGCCGGGGCTGCGCGAGCGGACGCGGGATTTGTGCGATGTTCTGGCAAAAATCCCCTTTGCGCGTGATTTCGGGTCGCTCAACGTCTCAAATGCCGCCGCGGTTGCCCTATATGCCCTGACAAAGGGGTAACGCATGCCGAAGAACACGAAAATCGCCACCTGTTCGTATTGTGGGCGGCGTCAGACGCTGAATTTCAGCGCCCGTGACGGGCATGAACTTGCGTGCGGGGCGTGCGGGGCGCCGATCCACGAGATGAAATGGCTCAAGCCGCCCGAAAAACGCACGCAGGCCAAGCGCTCGCCGCAGCGTCCTGCGCCGCATGGGTTCGGGTTGCCGGAGCGCGAGTTGAAGAGCCGTCGCAAGAAGAAAAAGCGCAAGCCCATGTGGAAGCGGGTGATGAGCGATGTGTTCGAGGACGCCTTTGACGTGATCGAGGATATCTTCGACTGACCACGCGCCGGACCCTGTAATCATTGGGAAAAACGGGCCGTGATCACATTTTTGTGGCATCTCTTTTCGGGGCGTTTTGGGGACCCCATATGTTTGACAGGCGCCGCGGGTCGGAACCCCGCGCGCCCATTACTGTCCCTCGTTCCGCAACTGCGCCCGCCGGGTTTCCGCTGCGGGCGCCTTTTTTGTCTGGTATCCAGATGAAATGACCGAATCCCCGTCCGATGCGCTGCTGCGCGATGTGTTGAAACGTTCGAAATCCTTTGCCTGCGTGGGGGTGTCGCCGAACCCGGTGCGGCCTTCGCATTACGTGGCGCGTTACCTGAACCTGAAGGGCTACAAGGTGATCCCGGTCAACCCCGGGCACACCGACAAAATGCTTTTCGGTCAACAGGTTCACGCGGATTTGCAAAGCATCCCCGAGCCCTTTGACGTGGTCGATATCTTCCGCCGCCCGGAGGCCGTGCCGCAGATCGTGGACGCCGCGCTGGCGCTTGCGGTGCGCCCATCGGTGATCTGGATGCAGATCGGTGTGACCCATGCCGAGGCGGCGGCAAAGGCGGAGGCGGAGGGGTTGATCGTGATCCAGAACCGGTGCCCGAAAATCGAATATCAGCGCCTGTTCGGTGAACTTCGCATGGGCGGGTTCAACACCGGGATTATCTCGTCGAAGCTGTGATCGGGCGGTGCCTGACGGATGCATTTTTCTGTAGTTTTTTTGTAGTTTTTCCGTAACTACACATTTTGCGCATGATGATCCGGCTGTTTGCGCGATTTGGTGCGGATTTGCGCGGATGCGTCAGCCGCCACGCAGATCCGCGCGGACCCGCATCAGGATTTCGCCCAGTTTGTTGAGCCCCGTGCCATCCTGTCCGCCGCCCCAATAATAATCCATCGGCGCGTTTTCGACGATGCGTGCCTCCCCGGTCGCCAGAAGCAGGTCGCGGGGCGCGGGATGGGTGCGGAATTTGCGCGACACGGCGGCATACATGATGGCGTCCTTGACCGCGTCCCAATCGGGGCGGATCGGCAGGTGCCGGGTCATGCCAAGGGCCTTGGCGTCTTTGGGTTTGGAAGCCGAGCGGATGCGCTCGCGGTAGGCGGTGTCGTGGAATTTCATCGCCTGAAAGTAATGCTCGACTGTGTGCCAATAGGTGCCCTCCATCTCGACGCCGAAGGGCGCGAAATTGGAAAACTCGGCGTAAGGGTCGGTTTGGGCGTAGAAATAGATGGTGCCCGGATTATCCACGCGACGCTTTTTCCGACAGGCCGGATTGGGCAGAACGCCGGGCCAGTTCCGCTTCGATATCCGCGAGGGTGACGTCGCGGGCGGCGCACATGACCAGCAGGTGGTAAAGCGCATCCGCCGCCTCGCCGGTCAGCGCGGCGCGGTCGCCTTTGACGGCTTCGATGATCGCCTCGACGGCTTCTTCGCCGAATTT
>CAZPJO010000407.1:0-2710 GCA_964586895.1 uncultured Roseicyclus sp. | reverse complement strand
CCATCGATCAATTCAACTGCAAACTCACGATCGAAGGCGACCTGACGCAGGATCAGATCGATCGCCTGTTCGAGATCGCCCACAAATGCCCCGTGCACCGCACGCTGACCTCGGGCGCGCAGGTCAATCTGGAACTGATGCCAGCGGCAGAAGCGGCGTCGACTTGATCTCTTCCATACTCAGAAGCGCGGTCACATTGTAAATCCGCACTTCCGCGATCAGGGCCTGATAAAATTCGTCATAGGCCCGTGCATTGGCCACGCGCACCTTCAGGATATAATCGATATCCCCGGCCAGCCGATGCGCCTCCATCACCTCCGCGCGCGCCTTGAGCGTGGCCAGGAACCTGTTCTGCCACTCCGCCTCGTGCTCCGACGTGCGGATCAGCACGAAAAAACACGCCTCCAACCCCAACGCTTCCGCATCCAGCAACACCGTGTGCTGCCCGATGATCCCGGCCTCGCGCATCTTGCGCATCCGGGTCCACACCGGCGTCTTGGACGAGCCGACGATCCTGGCGATGTCTTCCAGCGACCGGCTGGCATCCTCCTGCAACGCGACAAGGATTTTCCGGTCTAGCGCATCGATCTGGACATTCATTCGGGGGATCCTCGCTTTGGCGAACAACGGGCCTTGGCTCAGCGCAATACAGAACATTCGTCCCTTTCAGCAAGCCTCACCTGCCAATTATTGGGAAATTATTCTATATTGATGGGGACACAGGCTTCAAAGGTTCTGCATCATGCGCCATTTCCCGATCTTCCTAGACCTCCGCGGCCGCCGGGTTGTGCTTGCGGGCGGTGGCGATGCCGCCCTGGCCAAACTGCGCCTGATCCTCAAGTCCGAGGCGAAGATCACCGTCTTCACTGAGGCCCCCGCGCCCGAGATCGTCGATTGGGCCGCCGACGGCAAACTCCGCCTCGTGCGCCGCGCCTTCGCACCCGGCGACGCGCTTTGCGCCGCACTCGCCTATGCCGCGACTGAGGATGACGCGGAAGATGCGCGCATCGCCGCGCTTGCCCGTGCCGACGGCGCGCTCACCAATATCGTCGACAATCTCGACGGCAGCCAATTCATCACCCCCGCCATCGTTGACCGCGATCCCGTCACCATCGCCATCGGGACCGAAGGCGCGGCACCCGTGCTCGCGCGCAAGATCAAGGCCGATCTGGAAGCAGCCCTTCCCGCCTCCCTTGGCCTCCTTGCGCGGATCGGCAAGGGCTTTCGCAGTGCCGTCAACGTGCTGCCCATGGGCCGCAAGCGCCGCGATTTCTGGCAGGCGTATTACTTCAAGACCGGCCCCGAAGCCCTTGCAAAGCATGGTGAAACCGGGGTCGAGGATGCCCTTGCCGACCTGCTTGTGACCCATATCACCGCCGACGAACGGGCCGGCCACGTGGCCCTTGTCGGGGCCGGTCCCGGCGACCCTGAGCTTCTGACGCTGAAGGCGCGCAAACTTCTGGACGAGGCCGATGTCGTGATCCACGATCGCCTTGTCGCGCCCGAAATCCTTGAACTCGCCCGGCGCGAGGCGACGCTTCTCAACGTCGGCAAGCAGGGCTTTGGCCCCTCCACCCGGCAAGACGACATCGGCGCGCTGATGGTCGAACACGCCCGCACCGGCGCGCAGGTCGTGCGCCTGAAATCCGGCGATCCCGGCGTCTACGGACGGCTTGACGAAGAACTCGACGTCCTCGACGCCCATGCCATCGAATGGTCCATCGTGCCCGGCATCACCGCCGCCAATGCCGCCGCCGCCCAACTGGGCCAGAGCCTCACCAAACGCGGTCGCAATTCCGCGATGCGCTTTCTGACCGGCCATGACGTGAAGGGCTTTGCCGAGCATGATTGGCGCAATCTCACCCGCCCCGGTCAGGTCGCCGCGATCTACATGGGCGCCCGCGGCGCGCGCTTCATCCAGGGGCGGCTCATGATGCACGGCGCGTCCCCCGACACGCCCGTCACCGCCGTGGAAAACGCCTCGCGCGCCGATGCCCGGATCATCGAAAGCCGGCTCGCCACCCTGCCCGCCGATATCGACGCGGTCGCCCCCTCCGGCCCCGTCATCTTGATGCTTGGCCTCGCCCCGCGCGCGGCCCTCGCCCACCTTCCCGCCTTGCAAGAGGAATTCGCCTGATGCCCCGCGCCTTCACCCCCAAAGTTGTCACCGCCAATGCCCTGCTGGAAGGCGATGTCGTCTACCTCGACGCGCAGGGCCATTGGACCCGCGATCACGCCAAGGCCGCTCTGATCGAGGATCAGGCCACCGCCGACATCCGCCTGCTCGAAGCCGCGTCGCAGGCCCATGAGATCGTCGGTGCCTACCTTGCCGATGCGGTCGCGGGCGACGGCGGCCCCGAGCCGGTGCATTTCCGCGAAGCCTTCCGTACCCGCGGCCCGTCGAACTACGACCATGGTAAGCAAGCGGCCCTCCGGGCCGACCACGGCAAGCAAGCGGCCCTGAGGGCCGACCACGGCAAACAAATCGACGACCCCGTCACCTGACCTCGGGTGCACTACGGAAAAACTACAAAAAAACTACAGGAAAATTCACCCGATTTCGGGCCTGAAGGAGCCGCAGCCATGTATGCCTACACCGACTTCGACCGCGATTTTCTCGCCACCCGCAACGCCCAGTTCCGCGCCCAGGTCGAACGCCGCATCGACGGCTCCCTGACCGAGGATGAGTTCAAGCCGCTGCGCCTGATGA
>CAZPJO010000406.1:0-2733 GCA_964586895.1 uncultured Roseicyclus sp. | reverse complement strand
CTGGCGATGCCGGAGTTGATGGATCTGGGCACCGAGGCAGCGGCGCACGGAGCGGACGCGGGGCAGGGCGAAGGCGACCATGGCGGGGGCGATCATGGCGCAAGCATGAGCCTCGTTGACGGGCTGAATGGCTGGCAGACGGCGTTGATCAACCTTGCTGCGATTGCCGCCGTGCTTGGGATCGGATCGCTTTTGACCGGGCCGATCTTTCGCTTCATCTCGGCGGCGAACCTGCGCGAATTGTTCACGGCCACTGCCCTGATGCTGGTGATCGGGATCGCGCTTTTGATGAGCCTTGTTGGCCTGTCGCCCGCGCTTGGCACGTTCCTTGCGGGCGTGGTCCTGGCGAATTCGCCCTATCGGCACGAGTTGGAATCCGACATCGACCCGTTCCGGGGGCTGTTGCTGGGGCTGTTCTTCATGACGGTTGGCGCGTCGATCAACTTCGCGCTTCTAGCCGACAACATCGGCGCGGTTCTCGCCATGACGCTTGGGTTGATCGCGCTCAAGGCGGCGGTGTTGATGATCGCCGAGGTGCACCAGCCCGGCGTGCCGCCGCATGAGAACGAAGCCTACGTCGCGCGCGTGAAGGAATTGCGCGGTGGTTGGGAAGAGGCACTTTCCGCCCGGATCGGCGAGATCAGGGCGGGGCGTGGCACCTGAAGCCGTCACTCAGGTGCGTGGCGGGCCATTCTTCCTCAGCTTAATTCAATGCACACTCACCGGACGCATGTCGTTCTGACGCGCCACGATAAAGGCAAGGTCGCGGTCCTTGACGAGGGCGATCTGGTCGCCGTTTTCGGCCCCGATGGCATAGAGCGCCTCGATCCCCTGCGCGCGGACCTGCACCTCGTCGGGGAGGTCGGCCACGGCCACCTTGCGGATGTAGACGATCGGCCGTTCGGCCTGCTTGATCTGATCTTTGGTCATTGTGATGCACCTCCGGTTTCGATCTTGATGGTTTGAACAACGCTATCGGGCACGGCCCGTGTCAAATCGACGTGCAGAAGCCCGTGCTCCATCGCCGCGCCCGCGACGTCGACCCCGTCGGCAAGAACGAAGCTGCGCTGGAACTGGCGGGTTGCGATCCCGCGATGCAGGAAGATGCGGTCGTCGTCGGCGGGCACCTGTTTGCCACGGATCACCAATTGCCGATCCTCGACGGTGATCGACAGATCCGCTTCGGCGAAACCGGCCACGGCAAGCGTGATACGGTAGGCGTTTTCGCCACGCTGTTCGATGTTGTAGGGCGGGTAGCCTTCGTTGCCGGATTTCGCGGTGCGTTCCACCAAGCGTTCCAGCTGATCGAACCCCAGAAGATAGGGGTGAGAGGCAAGGGTCAGTTTCGTCATGTCGCGCACATCCTCGGTCAAGCGATCTGCAAAGTCGGACGTCCCGCATTCGGCAACGCCATACGCAATAACATGGGCATTGGGCCCACGCGAAACAAGGCCATGAAGGCTTGGAGTGGCCGCCCATTCAGCCTATCTGTGGGGGTGGGAAACAGGAATGCTGCCATGAATGCGCCGTCTGAGATGAGCCATGAGGATGTGTTACGCGTGAAACTTCAGGTTTTGCGGCGGGAACATCGCGACCTCGACGAGGCCATCGACGCGCTGGGAGAGCGGGTGACAGTGGATCAACTGACCCTGAAGCGGCTGAAGTCCCAAAAGCTGCGCCTGAAAGACAAGATCGCCCGGATCGAAGACGAGCTGACCCCGGACATCATCGCATAGGACCCTCAGCGGCCCACCTTGACCCCCGCCGCCCGGGCCATTGCCCAATTGCACCCCCGGCGCTTTGCGCTATACCCCATGGCTCAGGTTTTCCAAGGGGGTAGGCCATGGTTCAGGTCGCCATCATCATGGGCTCGCAATCCGACTGGCCCACCATGCGCGAAGCCGCCGACATGCTGGACGCGCTTGGCGTGCCGTATGAGGCCAAGATCGTCTCGGCGCACCGCACCCCCGACAGGCTTTGGGATTTCGGCACATCGGCGGCGGGACGCGGGTTGAAAGCGATCATCGCGGGCGCGGGCGGTGCGGCGCATCTGCCGGGGATGGTGGCGTCCAAGACCCGCGTGCCGGTGATCGGCGTACCGGTACAGACCAAGGCGCTTTCGGGTGTCGACAGCCTTTATTCCATTGTGCAGATGCCACGCGGTTATCCGGTCGCCACCATGGCGATTGGTGCAGCGGGGGCCGCGAATGCGGGCCTTATGGCGGCCGCGATCCTGGCCAATGACGATGCCGCACTGGCCGAGCGGCTGGAACAATGGCGCGCAGAGCTGAGCGCGTCGATCCCCGAGGAGCCGCGCGATGACTGAGCCGCTCGCACAGGGCAGCGTCATCGGCATTCTGGGCGGTGGACAATTGGGCCGGATGCTCGCCGTGGCGGCGGCGCGCCTGGGTTACAAGACGCATATCTTCGAGCCGGGCGCCGCACCCGCCGCCGATGTCGCCCACGCCTGGACGCAGGCGGGATACGACGATCTGGACGCGTTGAGAACCTTTGCGCAGGCCTGCGATGTCATCACCTTCGAGTTCGAGAACATTCCTGCCGACGCGTTGGATGTTCTGTCGGAAACCACGCCGCTTTACCCCGATCGCCGCGCACTTGAGGTCAGTCAGGATCGGCTGATCGAAAAGAGCTTCCTGCGCGATCTGGGCCTTGCGACCGCACCCTTTGCGGCCCTTACCTCGGACATTCAGGCGGACCTGAAAATGACAGGCG
>CAZPJO010000405.1:0-2740 GCA_964586895.1 uncultured Roseicyclus sp. | reverse complement strand
TGAAGCGTTCGCGCGGGGTGATGACCATGTGATGTTCGCAATTGGTGCAGACGTTGAGGTTATCGCTGAGCTCGCGGTGGAATAGCATCGTGCCGCATTCGGAGCATTTGGACCAAAGGTTCTCAGGCGTCTCGCGGCGCGAGAAAATCGAGTTGATCCGGGGACGGACGTAGTTGGTGATCCAGTTCATAGACGCCTCGGCCGCATGATGTGAGCTTCGGGAGCAGATATTGTGCGTTGCCGGGAATTGCAAATGCCGCGCAACGACATCCCGGATTAGGGCACGCGCGCGACGAGGGTGCGAATGATCAGCCAGGTGACCAGCGTCGTGCCCATATCCAGCAGGATCAGGGGCCGAAGTTCGGGCGAGGTGGCATCCATGGTGGCGGTGTAAAGCGCGAGGCCAGAGAGCGGGCCATCCAGCGACACGATCAGGATCGCAACCACATTGTTGGCGAAGTGGAAGCCCCAGGCCGCCCCGATGGAGCCGGTCTTGGCGGTGAGGTCGGCGGCCAGCAGGCCGAAAAGCGTGGCGGCGGCGACCACGTAGATCGCGTTGTCGCCCATCATCGCGGGTTGCCAATGCAGCGCGCCGAAGAGCACCGACGGCAGGATCATCCAAACGATGGCCGACCGGAAGCGCGCGGCGAGTTGTTGCTGGATATAGCCGCGAAACAGGATTTCTTCGGCCCCGGTTTGCAGAAGCACACCGACAAGCGCCAACGGCAGGAACGACAGCCAGATCGCGGGCGTGGTGCCAGAGGAGAGATCGGTGCTGGACGACAGGAAGAACGACGCGGCATAGGCCACCGCGCAAACGGCCATCGCGACGAGAAAGTGGCGCAGGGTGCGGGGGATGGCCCCAAAAAGCGTGCGCATTTGGCGTCGGTGACAAAGTGTGGCGGCCAGCATCGGACCCGCCGCCATACCCAGGAATGTGGCCAGCAACAGGAGCGTTCCGGTGGGGCCAAGCGGTACGCCAAGTTCCAGATTGGTGAGGAATTCGGTGAGGTATTGCGGCCCCGCGACGAAGGCGACCACAAGCACGATGCCGAGCAGGCCCAAGGCATAACACGCCACAACCGTGATCATGCCAAGGATCAGGCGCCAGATTTGCGACCTGGCGCGGGCGGGTTCGACGAAGCGATCGTAGGGACTTCCGGGGGCGAGGTACTGCATCGGGCCTGCCGTTATCATTGGTGTTTGCGCGCCTCTATACAGAGGGGTGCGCGCGCCGACAATCACGGTTCGCAGGAGAATGGCGACGGTTTGTGCACGGTCTGGAAACAATGGGGGGCCGGTGGGGCGCAGCGGCGGGGTCGCTTGTGTCCCTTGCCCCTCAGGACGGGCCGCTTTATCCCCGTTTGAAACAGCGCAAAGCCATCGGGGAGAGACGCCATGCTGCAAAACCGGCCAGACAAATCCAAACTGCCGAGCCGTCATGTGACGGAGGGCCCAGAGCGGGCGCCGCATCGGTCGTATTTCTACGCGATGGACCTGACGGATGAGCAGATTGCGCAGCCTTTTGTGGGTGTTGCGACCTGTTGGAACGAAGCCGCACCGTGCAACATCGCGTTGAACTGGCAGGCGCAATCCGTGAAGCATGGTGTTCTGGCCGCCCGGGGAACACCGCGCGAATTTACCACGATCACCGTGACCGACGGCATCGCGATGGGCCATGAGGGGATGCGGTCGTCGCTCGCATCACGCGATGCGATCACCGACACGGTGGAATTGACGATGCGCGGGCATTGCTATGACGCGCTGGTGGGGCTTGCGGGATGTGACAAGTCGCTGCCTGGCATGATGATGGCGATGGTGCGCCTGAACGTGCCGTCGGTGTTCATCTATGGGGGCACGATCCTGCCGGGCAAGGCGCCTGAGGGTGCGGATGTTCCGGCGGAATTCGCCAACCGCGACCTGACGGTGCAGGATATGTTCGAGGCCGTTGGCAAGTACCAATCCGGCGAGTTGAGCGAGGCCGCCTTGGCCGTTCTGGAACGGGTCGCGTGCCCGTCCGCCGGGGCGTGTGGTGGCCAGTTCACCGCCAACACCATGGCCTGCGTGAGCGAGGCGATCGGCCTTGCGCTGCTGAATTCATCGGGCATGCCCGCACCTTATGAGGGGCGCAAGGAATTCGGCGATGCCTCGGGCAAGGCTGTGATGCACCTGCTGGAAAAGAACATCCGTGCGCGCGATGTCGTGACCCGCAAGGCGCTTGAAAACGCCGCGCGGGTCGTGGCGTGCACCGGCGGCTCGACGAATGCGGGCCTTCACCTGCCTGCGATTGCCCATGAAGCGGGGATCGACTTCGACCTTTTCGACGTTTGCGACATCTTCAAGGATACGCCTTACTTCGTCGACATGAAGCCCGGCGGCCAATACGTGGCCAAGGACCTTTACGAGATCGGCGGCGTTCCGGTCGTGATGAAGGAGCTGCTGAAGGAAGGCCTTTTGCACGGCGATTGCCTGACAGCGACGGGCGAGACGATGGAAGAGGCGCTCGACAAGATCAAAGGCGAGCCGGACGGTCGCGTTGTTCACACCGTCAAGAACCCGATCACCCAGACTGGCGGCGTTGTTGGTCTTCGTGGGAACCTCGCGCCGGAAGGGGCGATCGTGAAGGTCGCGGGGATGAGCGAAGAGCAGCAGGACTTCACCGGCCCGGCCCGCGTGTTCGAATGCGAAGAAGACGCGTTTGCCGCCGTGAAAGCGCGCGGATACGAGGAAGGCGAAGTGT
>CAZPJO010000404.1:261-2740 GCA_964586895.1 uncultured Roseicyclus sp. | reverse complement strand
CGATGGGGGCGTTGAAACTGGCCGAGACGGCGGCGGCCACGGCGCAGCCCAGAAGGTCGCGCCCGGTGATGCCGTCGGCCTTGATCCAGATGGAGATCTTCGACGAGATCACGGCGGCCAGATGCACCACAGGCCCTTCGCGCCCGCTTGACCCGCCGGAGCCAAGCGTGATCAGCGACGCCAGGGCCGAGGCCAGGCCCGCGCGCCCCTCCACCCGGCCTTCGTTCAGCGCCGCGCCCTCAATCACATCCGCGACCGAGCGCACGCGCCCGTCGGGGGTGAAATGATGCAGGATAAGGCCCACGATGAGACCGCCACAAACCGGGATGATCAGGATCATCCACCACGGCAGGCTTTCGGCGAAGGAGTGCAACATGCGCACATCCTCGACCCCGTAGAGCGTGGTTTGCAGCCACGAGATGCCCTTGCGGAACAGCAATGCGGCAAAGCCCGCCAGCACGCCGATGATCAACGCGATCAGCCAGAATTGAAACTGGCTTGGCCCCTTTTCCAGAAGCAGCGCCCAGGCCCCGCGCGCACCCACAGCCGCCCGATGGGCCTGCCGTTGGAGATATCCGCGCGTCGGTTCGGCCACGTCGGGCTCGCTTTCTGTTTGGCGCGGTGGGGCGTCGGGTTGCACTGCCCCCGGGCCGGCACCACGCGACCCGCCTTGTCCGGGGACAGACCCCAAGTGGTAGACGAGGGCCAAGGCTTTGAAAACCCGGCATCTCTGCAATTCAGCGTTTCCAAAGCCGGGCACGCATGCGCTCTAGCCGGTCGCAGCGCCCGTCAACAGGGCGCGCGCGGCGTCGCGGGCGGCGTCGGTGATCGTGTCACCGGCCACCATTCGGGCGACCTCGTCCACGCGCTCGGCCTCGGACAGCGGGACCACGCGGCTGAAAGTGACGCCCTTTTCGACCGATTTCGCCACCCGCCAATGATGTGCGCCAAGGGCCGCGACCTGCGGCGAATGGGTGACGACAAGCACCTGCCCGTCTGCGGCCAGCGACGACAGGCGGCGGCCCACGGCGTCGGCGGTGGCCCCGCCCACGCCCCGGTCGATTTCGTCAAAGATCATCGTCAGGCCAGCGGCATCCGCCGTCAGGCAGACCTTGAGCGCCAGCAAAAAGCGCGACAGCTCGCCGCCCGACGCGATCCGGTTCAATGCCCCCGCAGGCGCGCCGGGGTTGGTGGCGACGGTGAAGGTGATTGCGTCGATGCCGTCGGGGCCCGCGGGCGCGGCCTCACGCCGGGTCTCGAACACCGCGCGCTCCATCTTCAGGGGGGCCAGCTCGACCGCCATGGCGCGATCGAGCTTTGCAGCCGCCGCGACGCGCTTGGTGCTGAGCTGCGCGGCCACTTCATCAAAGGCCGCCTCGGCCGAGGCAAGGCGGGCCTGCAAATCGCCAAGCTCCGCTTCCCCGCCATCCAGCGCGGCCAGTCGCGCCGACAAGGTCTTGGCCAGCCCCGCAAGATCATCGGCCAGCACATTGTGTTTGCGCGCCAGACCCCGCAGGGCGAACAGGCGTTCCTCGACCATTTCCAATTCGGCCGGGTTGAACTCCAAGCGTTCGGCGAATGCGGCAACACCGGCCTGCGCGTCGCCCAATTCCACCATCGCGCGCTCAAGGGCGGCCAACGGGCCTTCCAGCTTGCCCTCGGCCTGATCCACGACACCGTCAAGCCAGCGTTGTGCATCGACAATCGCGCCTTCGGCCCCGCCAAGCCCAAGGCCAGTGATCGCGCGGGCGACATCTTCGCGCATCTTTTCGGCGCCCTGCATCAGGCGGCGGCGGGTGTCGAGTTCCGCCTCCTCACCCTCGAGGGGGGCCAGCTTGTCCAACTCGGCCACAGAATGGCGCAGGAATTCCTCCTCTGCGCGCATATCGGCCAGGCGGGCCTCGGCTGTGGCAAGTGCCTTGGCGGCGGCCGCTTTGTCGCGCCACGCGACGCCCACCTTGGCGCGCAACGCATCGAGGCCACCGAAATCGTCCAGCATCGCGCGGTGGTTTTTCGGGTCAAGCAGGCCCTTGTCATCCTGCAGCCCGTGCAATTCCACCAGGCAATCGGACAGGGCACGCAGGACATCGCCCGACGCGCGGCGATCGTTGACCCACGCGGTCTTACGCCCCTCGGGCGTGTTGATCCGGCGCAGGATCAATTCATCGGATACCGGCAATCCGGCCTCCGCCAACACGACGCGCGCAGGATGGTCGGGCGACAGGTCGAACGCGGCGACCACTTCGCCCTGCTCGGCCCCGCTGCGCACCAGATCGGCGCGCCCGCGCCAGCCCAGGACAAACCCCAACGAGTCGAGCAGGATCGACTTGCCCGCCCCGGTCTCGCCGGTCAGCACGTTGAGGCCCGGTTGAAACGCCAGTTCCAGCCGGTCGATGATCAACATGTCACGTATATCGAGATGGCGCAGCATGGGTCAGCCCGTCGGGTGGGGTCGCCCCCACCGCTTACACATTACAGC
>CAZPJO010000404.1:0-251 GCA_964586895.1 uncultured Roseicyclus sp. | reverse complement strand
ATCTCGCGCAACCAGTTCTCGCCAGCCGCTTCAAGCGACAAACCCTGCCCCGTCAGCTGGCGGAAGGCATCGTCGTAGAAGGGCGAGGATTGGAAGTTGTAGCCCAGGATCGCTCCCGCCGTCTGTGCCTCGTCGGTGAGGCCAAGGGCAAGGTAGGCTTCGACCAGCCGCAACAGGGCTTCGGGCGTGTGGGATGTGGTCTGGAATTCCTCGACCACGACCCGGAAACGGTTGATGGCAGAGGTATAATG
>CAZPJO010000403.1:0-2744 GCA_964586895.1 uncultured Roseicyclus sp. | reverse complement strand
GGGCAGGGGCCACAACAGCGGCGCAGGTCCGCCACCTGGGCAGGCCCGTGATCCGCTTCTCAGACAGCCTTTGGCAAGACCTGCGCGTGATCCGCGCGTTCTTGTTTGAACGCATGTACCGCGCGCCCTCCGTGATGCAGAAACGCACCGAAGTGACACGTGTGGTTGATGCCTTGTTCCCGCTTTTCCTGCAGAATCCGGATTTGCTGCCGCGCGACTGGGCGCGCCAGATTGAGGCGGCGGCGCAGGACAATACAACCTTGGCTAGAATGGTGGCGGATTATATTGCCGGCATGACCGATCGGTTTGCCCTGCAAGAGCATGATCGTCTGCTAGGTCCCTGAGATAAGGGTGTTTTTTCTCAACACGACGTGGTAGTTCTAGGGGCGAATTTTTTAGAATCTGTACGGCTGCTCCCTTGACTGATCTTTCTGACGCGCTTGACGCCCCTGAACCTGTTGTCCTCATTCTAGCCGCCTGCCAGCGGCCGGGGGCTGCCATTGCGCAGGCCTTTGCCAAAGCGGTCGACATTCCCGTCCTCGCCTCGATCCCGCAGGATGACGACCTGCGCAAGAAATCCGCGAATTACCAAATCGTCGGCACCGGTGAAAGCCAATGGGGCGCGCTGTTCGCAGCCCTTGGTGAAAATGTCGCCGTCGCGCCACCGATGCGCCCAACCGCGCTGACGCAGGACGAGCTTCTGGAATTGTTCGACGGGTCCGAGACCGGGGCAGGGGTCAGGCTTGAACCCGCCACCGATATGGACATGCGCGGCAAGAACGCCGAGCCCAAAGCGTCCCTCGAAGTTGTGTACGACGAAGCATGATGGACCGCGAAGTTTCATATGACACCACCGCCGAGGTTGACGTGATCGAGGGCGAAGCCGTCACATCGGAAGATGTGCAAGGCCTCGCCGGGTCTGATGCTGCGCCTCAAGACGGCATGGGCTGTCACGCTGGCGCCGATCAGATGGAGGCCGCCGCGCGTGCCGCCGGTAAATCCGAGATCCTCGATCAATTCGCCAAGGATTACCCCCAAGGCCCGCACGACAAACCGCAATCGATGTGCCCTGCCTTCGGATCGCTCCGTGTGGGTCTGCGCATGCGCCGCGTCGGGACGGTTCTGTCCGGTTCGGCCTGCTGCGTCTATGGCCTGACGTTTGTGTCCCACTTCTACGGCGCACGCCGGTCGGTGGGTTACGTCCCGTTCAATTCCGAGACCCTGGTCACAGGGAAACTTTTCGAAGATATCCGCGACGCCGTGCACGAGATGGCCGACCCCGAGCGTTACGACGCCATCGTGGTCACCAACCTCTGCGTGCCCACCGCGTCCGGAGTACCGCTCAGGCTTCTGCCTGACGAAATCAATGGGGTCCGGATCGTCGGTATCGACGTTCCAGGCTTCGGAGTGCCGACCCATGCCGAGGCGAAAGACGTCTTGGCCGGGGCGATGCTCAACTATGCCCGACAGGAAGTGGAGGCCGGTCCAGTTATGGCTCCTGTCTCGGGTGTTTCAGACCGTCCGACAGTGACCCTGTTGGGCGAAATGTTCCCTGCAGACCCCTTGGGGATTGCAGGGATGCTCGCGCCACTCGGTCTGGCGGCAGGTCCGGTCGTTCCCTGCCGTGAGTGGCGTGAGCTCTATTCCGCGTTGGACAGTCAGGTGGTGGCCGCAATCCATCCCTTCTACACCAGCGCCGTGCGCGAATTCCAAGCCGCGGGTCGCACCGTTGTTGGCTCCGCGCCCGTGGGCCACGATGGCACCGCCGCTTGGCTCGCCGCGATTGGCGAGGCTTACAATGTTGGCGCTGGCAAAATCGCCGAAGCCCAAAACGCCTTCCTTCCCGCAATCAAATCCGCGCTCGCCTCGGTTCCGATCAACGGCACGATTACGCTTTCGGGTTATGAAGGCTCTGAGCTCCTCGTTGCGCGCCTCCTGATCGAAAGCGGCGCCGATGTGCCTTACGTCGGCACCGCCTGCGCCAAGACGCAATGGTCCGCGCCTGATCTCGAATGGCTGGAAGCGCGTGGCGTGAAGGTCAAATTCCGCGCCTCTCTCGAAGATGATTGTGCCGCGATGGAAGCGATCAAACCCGACCTCGCCATCGGCACCACACCTGTGGTGCAGAAGGGCAAGGAACTCGGCATTCCCTCGCTCTACTTCACGAATCTCATCTCCGCGCGCCCGCTCATGGGCCCCGCCGGAGCCGGGTCCCTGGGCCAGGTCGTGAATGCGGCCATGGCCAACAAGGACCGCATGGCCGACATGAAGGCCTTCTTTGAAGGCGTCGGCACCAAGGATACCGCCGGTGTCTGGGAAGGTGCGCCAAACCTGCGCCCCGAATTTCGTGCGCAGAACCTGAAGAAGCTTGAACGCGCCGAAAAGGCCCGCTTGGCCGCGAACGGCGGTGTCAAATGCTGATCCAGGACCACGATAGGGCAGGCGGCTATTGGGGAAGCGTTTACGCCTTCACCGCCGTGAAGGGCCTGCAATGCATCATCGACGGCCCCGTCGGTTGCGAAAACCTGCCCGTGACCTCCGTGCTGCACTACACGGACGGCTTGCCGCCCCATGAACTGCCCATCGTTGTCACTGGCCTCGCCGAAGAAGAGCTTGGCCGCGACGGCACCGAAGGCGCGATGAAGCGCGCCTGGGGCACGCTTGATCCCGCGCTGCCCGCCGTGGTTGTTACCGGCTCCATCGCCGAGATGATCGGCGGCGGTGTCACGCCCATGGGCACCAAC
>CAZPJO010000402.1:666-2757 GCA_964586895.1 uncultured Roseicyclus sp. | reverse complement strand
GGTCCAAAACCGCAATATCGGCTTACCCCAGCGGCTGGCATGGGGCAAGCAACGTCCCTGTGTCCGCCAGCGCCTGCCCGCAACGTCATCCTCACCGCCACCACCACACCGACCGCCACCGCAACCGCCCGAGAAGAGACCATGCCCGACACCCTCCTGCCCCTCGCCCGCCTGGGCCGCGCGTCATCCAAACCCTTCGATGTCACCCCCGACGCCGAGGCGCGCCAGGCGATGGCCGACGCCCTGGGCATCGTGGCCGTGCGCAAACTGCGCCTGCACGGCGAGGCCACGCCCGAGGGAAAGGCCGACTGGCGGCTGGACGCGACGCTGGGGGCCACGGTCGTGCAGGACTGCGTCGTCACGCTGGCGCCTGTGACCACGCGCATCGACACCGATCTGACGCGCCGCTACCTCGCGCAGATGCCCGAGCCCTCCGGCGAAGAGATGGAGATGCCCGAAGACGACACCGTCGAGCCGCTGCGCGCCGAGGTCGACCTGATGCAGGTCCTGTCCGAAGCGCTGGCGCTGGCGCTGCCGGATTATCCGCGCGCCGAGGGTGTCGAACTTGGGCAGGCGATTTTCGCCGCCCCCGGCGTGACCCCGATGACGGACGAGGATGCCAGGCCGCTGGCCGGGCTGGCCGCCCTGCGCGACCGGCTGGCCGATGGGGCAACAGATGAAGAAACGGATGGTAAGACGGGCGGCGAGGACGAAGAAAACAAGGGCTGAGCCATACGCGCCGGGCCTTGTGGAAAAGGGCTTGCATGGGCGGGGAATCGGAGTATGTTCCCGGCCTCATTCGCACCCGGTTTGTGGACCCGTTTTGGACTTGCTGCGCAGCTTGCGCGCGCAGCCAGATAAGCCTCCGGTGCGAGACAGAATTTTGAAAAGCAGAGCGCCCTGCGTGCGTTCGTAAAACCGAGGTTGTGACATGGCTGTCCCCCAGAATCGAGTGACGCGTTCCAAGCGTAACATGCGCCGCGCCCACGATGCGCTTTCCGGTGCAAACCCCAACGAATGCCCGTCGTGCGGCGAGCTGAAGCGCCCGCACCATGTCTGCCCGTCCTGCGGCGTCTACAATGACCGCGAAGTCATCGCGCAGGCCGACGAAATCGATCTCGACGAAGACGCGGCATAATCGCCGCCTGACCCAAGGGCGGGCCCGATTAGATGAGCGACTTCGCTGCGTTGACAGGCAAGACGGTGGACGGAACCGTCTTGTCCGTGGACGCGATGGGGGGCGATATCGGCCCCTCCGCGGTCATCTCGGGCATGGCCAAGGCCGCCGCCAAGAACCCCGATCTGCGCTTCATCGTCCACGGCCCCCGGGCCGAGATCGAGCCGCTGATTGCCCGCAAACGCGGCCTCTCCGACAAATGCGAAATCCGCCATGCAGACGGCGTGGTCACGATGGATGCCAAGCCGTCGCTGGTGTTGCGCTCGGGCAAGGACACCTCGATGTGGTCCACCATCGAAGCCGTCCGCAAGGGCGAGGCCTCGGTCGCCGTATCCTGCGGGAACACCGGCGCGCTTATGGCGATCTCGATGATCCGCCTGCGCAAGATCGAAGGCGTCAACCGTCCCGCCATCGCCTGCCTCTGGCCCTCGCGCAATGCCACCGGGTTCAACGTCATGCTCGACGTTGGTGCCGATATCCGCGCCGATGCCGAAGACTTGCTGCAATACGCGCTGATGGGGGCCAGCTACGCGCGCAACGGCCTTGACCTCGCCCGCCCGCGCATCGGCCTGCTGAATGTCGGCACGGAAGAGCACAAGGGCCGCGCCGAGTTGAAAGTTGCCGCCGAACTGATCGAACGCGGCGCGGAGGCTGCGGATTTCGAATTCGTGGGCTTTGTCGAAGGCTCTGACCTGCCCTCGGACCGCGTCGACGTGATCGTCACCGACGGCTTCACCGGCAATGTCGCGCTGAAGACCGGCGAAGGCACCGCGCGCCTGATCCGCGAATTGCTCGAACAGGCGTTCAAGAAAACCCCGTTTTCGCGCATCGCCGCCCTGCTCACCTATACATCGCTGCGCCGCCTGTCCAAACGCATCGACCCGCGCCGCGTCAACGGTGGCGTGTTCCTGGGC
>CAZPJO010000402.1:0-622 GCA_964586895.1 uncultured Roseicyclus sp. | reverse complement strand
ACGGTGGTGAAATCCCACGGCTCGGCCGATTCCACCGGCGTGGCGGCCGCGATCAAGCTGGCCGCGCGGCTGTCGTCAACCGGGTTCAACAAACGCCTCGCCGCGCGCATCGCGCAATCCGAGGCGGCAGTGGCCAACATCATGCATCCGGAGGATCCGCAGCCATGACCATCCGTGCGGTCCCTGTCGGCATCGGCCATTACCTGCCCGAACGCATCGTCACCAACGCCGAATTCGAGGCGATGGACACGATCGAGACCACCGATGAATGGATCCGCGCGCGCTCGGGCATCGAACGGCGCCATTTCGCCGCCAAGGACGAGACCACAAGCCAGATGGCCATCGCCGCCACGACGCGCGCGCTGGCCCATGCCGGCCTGGGCGCGGATGATCTGGACGCGGTGATTGTCGCGACATCGACCCCGGACCTGACGTTTCCGTCGGTCGCCACGATGGTGCAGGCGGGCCTTGGCATGGGGGGGGGATTCGCCTTCGACGTGCAGGCCGTGTGCGCGGGCTTCGTCTATGCGCTGGCCAATGCGAACGCCCTGATCGTGTCGGGACAGGCCCGGCGCGTGGCGGTGATCGGGGCCGAAACCTTCAGCCGGATCATGGATTGGAC
>CAZPJO010000401.1:0-2760 GCA_964586895.1 uncultured Roseicyclus sp. | reverse complement strand
CGCATGTGTTGGACGCAGCCGGTATGGCATGCCAATTGGCGGGCAATATCGGGCGCGGGGTGTTGGACATCGACCCGCCCGAAGATGGCGGCGTGGTGGTGTTGGAATTGTCGTCGTATCAGACCGAGCTGGCGCGCGCATTGACGCCGGACATTGCCGTATTCACCAACCTCAGCGCCGATCACCTGGATCGTCACGGCGGGATGGGCGGGTATTTCGCCGCCAAGCGCAGGTTGTTTGCCGAAGGCGGGCCGGAGCGGGCGATCCTTGGCGTGGACGAGGCCGAGGGGGCGTATCTGGCGGGGCAAATGGCCGAAGGGCCGGGTGATCCGCGCGTGATCCGGGTGCGCTCGGGCAAGATTGGCGATGCGCCGGGTTGGGAATTGAGCACCCGCAAAGGGTGGCTTAGCGAGGTGCGCAAGGGGCGGCAGGTGGCAGCCCTTGACCTGCGCGGGGTGCCGGGGTTGCCGGGCGCCCACAACCATCAAAACGCCGCCTGCGCCTATGGGGTTGCGCGGGCATTGGGCCTTGCGCCGCGGCTGATCGAGGACGCGTTTCAGACCTTCCAGGGCTTGCCGCATCGCTCCCAGCGGGTGGCGGAGATCGGCGGTGTGACCTTTGTCAACGACAGCAAGGCCACCAATGTGGATGCGGCGGCCAAGGCATTGGGTGCGTTCAAGCGCATCCGCTGGATCTGCGGCGGGTTGGAAAAGGACGGCGGGCTCGACGGTTTGTGGGAAGCGGCCCATTCGGTCACGAAGGCCTACGTGATCGGGCGCGAGGCCGAGGCCTTTGCGCTGCATCTGGGCGATATCCCCAGCGAAGTCTGCGGCGATATGGCAAGCGCCGTGGCCCGCGCGGCGGCAGAGGCAGAGCCGGGCGAGACCGTTTTGTTGGCCCCGGCGGCGGCGAGTTTCGATCAATACGACAGTTTCGAGGCGCGGGGCGCGGATTTCATTGCGCAGGTCGAGGCATTGACGCGCTGAGCGCGCGGACCTGCCAAAGCCCGAGGCCCGCGACAAGCACGGTCCCGAGGATCAAAAGCGCGCGGCCCAACGGCGTGGCAACGGCGCCAAGGCTCAGTACACCCACCAACAGCAGGATAAGACCCGCAAGCAAAGCGATGTTGCGGCGTGTCCAGGTTGCTATGCTGGCCCGTCCCGTGGCCCACATCACGACGCCTGCATGGACAACCAGTGCGGCTCCGATCACCTGAAAACTGGTGCCCGGGATCAGGCCGATGGTCTGCGACAGCGGCGCGGACATGAGCACACCCGCAAGGCCCGCCACAAGCGAGGCCAGCGCATTGGCGCGCAGCGCGCGGGGCAGGGCGAGAGAATGTGTCATGGCCGCAGAGTGCAGGTGCGCGGGACAGGGTGCAAGAGGGGGGCGGGGATCATGCGGCGTGGGGCGCGCAGATCACTTTGGGGGATCTCCCCCATATCGGGGGCCTCGGGAATGGGTCACATTTGGCCCAACCGGGGCAGTCCCATCGCATTTTCCCGCCCCGGTGATTTTTCCTCACCTCCGAAGGGAGCCCCATTATGAAGATGATTTTGACCCTTGCGCTCGCCGCGCTCAGCCTGCCCGCCCTGGCGCAGGACACGTCCGGTTTCACGCTGGCACCACAGGTTGATTTTGCAGCCAGCGGGTTTGACCACCCCGGGACGGTCCAAAGCCCCAACCCTTTTGGCGGGCTGCACATGGCCCATGAAACCGACGGCCTTGTCCATACCTTCATCGGTGCCGACCCGACGACGGAGCGGGTGGCGCTTGCGGCGATGCCGCGCCTGTTCACCTGTTCGCGCGTTTCGCAGGGCGCGCATCAGGATGAGCCTTGCGCGTATTACCGGTTCCCGGATGGTCGGACCGGGCCACTGGGACTTGCCGACGAGGCCGGGCAGACGTTCACCTATGCGGTTGCGCCGAGGATTGAGATCGATGTCATAAGCTCGGTCAACGTTGTCAGCTGCATGGGCACGGCCGAGGCCTGCCGACAGACGGTCTATTTTCAGGTTGAGGATGCGATGTAGGCAAACGCGCCCGGCCATGCGGGGCATGCGGCACACAGTTTCGCTGGCCAGCCCTGCCTTTTCGGGGTAACCTGTGCGGATAGACCTGGGCTAACCCGGGCTTGAGCAGAAGACGCGGTGGCAAACATCGCATGGCAAGGCAGGCGATCCATGACGGAAATGGCGCATGGCACGGTTATCGTGCACAATGGTGATGCAGTTATTCCACGCTGGTGGAGCACGATTGATCGTGTGACCATCGGGTGCATCTTCGGCCTGTTCGCGATCGGCATCCTTCTGGGCTTTGCGGCCTCGCCGCCGCTGGCCGAACGCAACGACCATGAGCCGTTCCACTATGTGATCCGGCAGGCCGCCTTTGGGGGTCTGGCGTTGTTCGTGATGATTGTCGTGTCGATGATGACGCCGACAAACGTGCGCCGTTTGGGTGTTCTGGGGTTCTTCGGCGCGGTCGCGGCGGTGGCTTTGTTGCCGATATTCGGCACGGATTACGGCATGGGCGCGACACGTTGGTATTCGCTTGGGTTCGCCTCGCTCCAGCCGTCCGAATTCCTCAAGCCGGTTTTCGTGGTGTTTACCGCCTGGATGATGGCCGCCAGTCAGGAGGTCGCAGGACCGCCGGGCAAGACGGTGTCGCTTTTTGTAACCATCGTGCTGGTGGGTTTTCTGGCATTGCAGCCCGATTTCGGGCAGGCGGCGCTGATCATCTTTGCCTGGGGCGTGATCTATT
>CAZPJO010000400.1:0-2766 GCA_964586895.1 uncultured Roseicyclus sp. | reverse complement strand
ACGCCGCGCAGGCCGCCATCGCCGAAGCCCAGGCCGAGGCGCAGGCCACTGCCGCCGCGACCCAGACGCAGGCCGCGCTCAGCCGCATACAGATCGCAATGGCCGCAGGCGCCCCCTTCGCAGAGGCGCTTGGCACCCTCGACGCCGAGGTGCCCGAAGCCCTGCAAGCCGCCGCGGAAACCGGCGTGCCGACGCTTGAGGATCTGCAGGCCAGCTATCCCGCCGCCGCACGCGCCGCCTTGGCAGAAGCCAATCGCGAAACCGCCGGTGAAAACGTCATGGGCGGTCTGGGTGCTTTCCTTCAGAACCAGGTCGGCGGTCGTTCCGTCGTGCCGCGTGAAGGCAATGACCCGGATGCCGTGCTCAGCCGCGTCGGCGCCGCCGTCGAGGCAGGTGATCTGTCCACGGCGCTCAGTGAAATCGAAACCCTGCCCGACGGCGCGCAGGCGCTGCTGGCCGATTGGGTCGCGCAGGTCCAAACCCGCGCCGACGCCGACGCAGCCCTGGCGGAGCTTACCGCCACGCTCGACAATTAAGGAGAGCGGGACATGCTCTGGTCGCTACTGAAAATCATTCTGTTCATCGCCATTGTCGTGGGCCTCACGCTTGGTGTTCAGATACTGTTCGAGATGGAAAATCTTGGTCGTCTCGAATTGTTGGGTCGCGAATACATCATCACGCCGATCCTGGCCGTTGTCGGGGCGCTGGTGCTTCTGATCGCTGTGTGGATCCTGTTCAAGGTCGTGGGCTTTCTGGTGGCGACCCTTAAGTTTCTCAACGGGGATGAAACCGCTGTCAGCCGCTATTTCGACCGCCGGTCCGAACGCAAAGGCTTCGAGGCGCTCAGCGAAGGCATGATGGCCCTGGCCGCGGGCGAGGGTCGTCTGGCGATCCGCAAGGCAGAGCGCGCGGGCAAGTATCTCAACCGGCCCGAACTGACCAATCTGGTGAAGGCACAAGGGGCCGAGATGGTGGGCGACAATGCCCTTGCGACGCGGACATTCAAGGCATTGGTGCAGGATGATCGCACGCGCTTTGTCGGCGTGCGTGGCCTGATGAAACAGAAGCTGGATGAAGGTGACACCGACACCGCCCTCAAGCTGGGTGAAAAGGCGATGGCCCTGCGCCCGAAGAATGCCGAGGTACAGACCACATTGATGCAATTGCAATCCCGCAGCGAGGATTGGCAGGGCGCGCGCAGCACATTGGCCCAGGCGCTCAAATCCGGCAACGTTCCGCGCGATTTGCACCGCCGTCGCGATGCCGTTCTGGCCCTGGCCCATGCCCGCGACGCGATGGCCGCAGGGCAGGTTGTCACTGCAACCCGCGACGTCGCCGAAGCCAGCCGCCTGGCCCCGGGTCTTGTGCCTGCGTCGGTCATGTCCGCGCGTCTGGCGACCGAGGCCGGCAACAAGCGGCAGGCCGCCAAAACCATCCGGAAAGCCTGGGATCAGGCCCCGCACCCGGACCTGGCCGCAGCCTTCGCCGAGATCGAACCTGATGAGACGCCCGCCCTGCGCCTGCGTCGGTTCCGCCCGCTTCTGGCGCGCCATGCAGGCCACCCCGAAGTCCGTATGCTCGACGCCGAGCTGCAGATCGCGGCCGAGGATTTCCCCGCCGCCCGCAAGGCGCTTGGCGATCTTGCAGAAAGCAATCCGACCGCCCGGTCCCTGACGCTGATGGCTGCGATCGAGCGCGGCGAAGGCGCCGAGGATCGTGTTGTGCGCGGCTGGCTAGCGCGCGCGGTTACCGCATCGCGCGGCAGCCAATGGGTCTGCGGCAATTGCGGCCACGTGCACGAGGATTGGCGCCCGGTCTGCGCCAATTGCGACAGCTTCGATACGCTGGAATGGTCCGAAGTGCGGCAGTCGCAGGCTGCCCTGGCCGGTCCCACGCAAATGCTGCCCCTGATCGTCGGCGCGCTGGAAGATCAACGCGACCCCGCCGAGGAGGCCGATATTCTGGACCCCGATGCGGAGCTCTCAGAACCGGACGCAATCTCCGAACCGGACGCCGATACCGTCGATGCAACGACCGTCGAAATCGCCACCGAAGCGCGAAATTAGGTCTATCCATCCGCCGCGCAGCTTGCTAAGAGCGCCGCCGGTAAGCCGCTGTAGCTCAGATGGTAGAGCACGTCATTCGTAATGATGGGGTCGGGGGTTCGAGTCCCTTCAGCGGCACCACTTCCACATCCGAACATGGTTAGAGACATCCGATAAGCCCCTATATATTAGGGCGATGCGGTAGCCCTTTGTCCGATTGGATCCAAGAACATCCCATGAAATGCCCCCACTTTGGGGGCGCTTTTGGGGGCATCTCGCGAAACGCGAAAACAGGATGCCCCCAGATGCCCTTAAGCGACGCGAAGATTCGGACCCTGAAACCCAAGGCGAAGCCATATAAAGCTGGGGACTTCGACGGGCTGTACCTTACCGTGACACCAAGCGGATCGCGCCTGTGGCATCTAAAATACCGGATTGATGGGCGAGAGAAACGTTTGTCATTTGGAGCCTATCCCGACGTTTCCTTGGCAGACGCCCGCAAGTTGAAGGATCAGGCCCGCGCAACCTTAGCGAAGGGAGATGATCCCGGCGCGGCCAAACAAGAGCAGAAGCGTGCAGATCGCGAGCGGCGCGGCGTGACCTTTGCCGCTCAAGCCGACGCGTTCATCGACAAGGCCCGGCGCGAGGGCAAGGCCGATGCCACCATGTCCAAGACAGAATGGCTTCTGGACATGGCCCGCGCTGATTTTGGGACTATTCC
>CAZPJO010000399.1:0-2772 GCA_964586895.1 uncultured Roseicyclus sp. | reverse complement strand
ACCACACCCATATCGATGGTCTCTATTTCAACGGCGGCTGGTGCTACGGCGGGTTCAAGGCCACGCCGGCCAGCGGCTTTGCCTATGCGCATCTTCTGGCGACGGACCGCCCCCACGAGACAGCGACTGCCTACCGGTTCGATCGGTTCGAGACGGGCCGGATGATCGACGAAAAAGGGATGGGCAATCAGCCCAATCTGCATTGACCGGCCTCAGGCCCACCGGGCACCGGATTTGCGGCCCCTACGTGCGAAGGATCACGACGCAATGATCATTGACCATCCGTTGCTTGGCCCGCGCGACGCCGCTGAATTCACGTATCTCGGTGACGCCGCGATGATCCACCGTCCCGATTGGCAAGCCGAGCATGCGCTGGCCCATTTCACGGCCTATGGCTACATGCGCGACAACCCGGCCGGGGCCCATCGCGAGTTGTGGTTCCACGAACAAGGCGACCGTTCGTGGCTGGTCGTGACCCGCGACACAACCACCCACGAGATTACCGATGTGCAACTGGCCCGCGATGTGGCGCGGGCAGAGGGGCGGTCGAAATGAGTCAGAAGAACCGATTGGACGGCGGGTTGATCGCCCGCGACAAAGGCCTTGGCTTCACCTTTGACGGCAAGCGCTATACCGGGCATCCCGGCGATACGCTGGCCTCGGCATTGCTGGCAAACGGCGTGCGCCTGATGGGGCGCTCGTTCAAGTATCATCGCCCGCGCGGCCCCCTGACGGCGGGCTCGGAAGAGCCGAACGCGATTGTCGAGCTGCGCAGTGGCGCGCGGCAGGAACCGAACACACGCGCCACCACGGCCGAGCTTTTCGAGGGGCTTGTAGCAAGGTCGCAAAACCGCTGGCCGTCGCTGCAATTCGACGCGATGGCGATCAACGACCGGCTGTCACCGTTCCTGACGGCGGGGTTCTATTACAAGACATTCATGTGGCCTGCGGCCTTTTGGGAAAAGCTGTATGAGCCGATCATCCGCCGCGCGGCGGGCCTTGGCTCCATCTCGTTCGAACCGGACCCCGACACATACGACAAGGGGTTCCTTCACTGCGATCTGCTGATCATTGGCGCAGGTCCTTCGGGCCTGGCCGCAGCGCTGACGGCGGGTCGCGCAGGCGCGCGGGTCATCCTCGCGGATGAGGATTTCGTGCTTGGCGGGCGGCTGAACGCGGAAACCTTTGCGGTCGGGCAGGCGAGCGGGTCGGAATGGGCGGCGCAGGCGGTGGCGGAATTGGCCAGCATGGACACCGTCCGCCTCCTGGCGCGCACCACAATCATGGGGGCCTTCGATCACGGCATCTATGGCGCGGTTGAGCGGGTGTCTGACCATCTCGCCACGCCCGCGCCGGGCAAGCCGCGCCAGATCCTGTGGCGCATCTATTCCAAACGCGCGATCGTCGCGGGCGGCGCGACCGAGCGGCCCATCGCGTTCGAGAACAACGACCGACCCGGCATCATGCTGGCCGGTGCGATGCGCGCCTATGCCAACCGGTTCGCGGCGACCCCTGCGCGAAAGATCGCGGTGTTCACCAACAATGACGATGGGCATCGGACCGCATCCGATTTGCATGCCAAAGGCGTCGGGATCGCGGCTGTTGTCGATACGCGGCCGGACGCGCCGCAAAGTGAGGTCTACCGCGTGATAGCGGGTGGCACTTTGTGCAACTCACGCGGGCGGTTGGCGGTCGACGCGGTGACGGTGATGCGGCCCGATGGCAGTACCTTCCAACTTGATTGCGGGGCTGTCGCCGTCTCGGGCGGTTGGAACCCGAATGTGCACATGACCTGTCATCAACGGGGCCGTCCGCGTTGGAATGATGCGCTTTCGGCCTTCGTCCCCGACGCCATGGGCGTGCCCGGGCAACGTGTCGCGGGCGCAGCGGCGGGTCATATGTCCACCCTTGGCGCGCTTGCCTCCGGCGCGCAGGAAGCGGTTGCGGCGCTTTCCGATCTGGGCATCAACGCGACCGCGATCGACCTGCCCGAGGCGGAGGACAGCCCCGTCAACATCACACCCTACTGGACCGTGCCGGGTGCGAACCGCGCCTGGCTTGATCAGCAGAACGATGTGACCGTGAAGGACGTGAAGCTCGCCCATCAGGAGAACTTTACCTCCGTCGAACATCTCAAGCGCTACACCACGCTTGGCATGGCGACCGATCAGGGCAAGACGTCGAACATGGGCGGGCTCGCCATCATGGCAGAGCTTGCGGGCAAGCCGATCCCCGAGGTCGGCACGACGATTTTCCGCCCGCCTTACACACCCACAGCCATCGGCGCCTTTGCAGGCCGGTCGCGCGACGAGGAGTTCCGTCCGACCCGCAAGACGCCATCGCACAAATGGGCGGAAGAACAGGACGCCGTCTTCGTTGAAGTCGGCATGTGGCTTCGCGCGCAATGGTTCCCGCAACCCGGCGAGACGCATTGGCGCGAAAGCGTTGACCGTGAAGTGCTGCAAACCCGCCGGTCGGTCGGCGTTTGTGATGTGACGACCCTTGGCAAGGTCGATGTGCAGGGCACGGATGCCGCGGACTTCTTGAACAAGATCTATTGCAACGGCTTCGCGAAACTGGCCGTCGGCAGGACCCGCTATGGTCTGATGCTGCGCGAGGACGGTATCGCCATGGACGACGGCACCGCAGGACGGCTGGCGGAAGATCATTTCGTTGTCACCACGACTACCGCGAATGCCGTGCCGGTTTACCGCCATATGGAATTCGTGCGTCAATGCCTTTATCCCGATATGGATGTGCAGTTGATCTCGA
>CAZPJO010000398.1:0-2799 GCA_964586895.1 uncultured Roseicyclus sp. | reverse complement strand
ATGTACCACTTCCTCAGCGGCTTCACCGCCAAAGTCGCCGGCACCGAGCGTGGCGTTACGGAACCCACGCCGACCTTCTCCACCTGCTTCGGTGCGCCCTTCATGCCGCGCAGGCCCGAGGTCTATGGCGACCTTCTGCGCGCGAAGATCGCCGAACATGGCGCGACCTGCTGGCTGGTGAACACTGGCTGGACCGGTGGCGCGTTCGGCACCGGATCGCGGATGCCGCTCAAGGCCACGCGCGCGCTTCTGACCTCTGCCCTCGACGGCACGCTGAACAAAGGCAAGTTCCGCAAGGACCCGCATTTCGGCTTTGAGGTTCCAACCACCTGCCCCGGCTGCGAAGACGATCTGCTTGATCCGCGTGGCACCTGGGCCGATGGCGCGGCCTATGATCGGCAGGCGCAAAAGCTGGTGCAGATGTTTTCTGACAATTTCTGCCAATACGTCGCCCATATCGACGAAGATGTCCGCGCCGCCGCGATCTGAGACCTGCGCAGGCGGCCTAACGCTTGAGATACCGGGGCTGGTGGTTATCTTTCCACCAGCCCCTTTTCTTTTGCCGGAGGCCTCATGATGGCCCGCATTTTCTCCACGCTTACCCTATCTCTGGCGCTTGTTTTCGGCGCTCTGCTTCCCGCCGCCGCCAACCCGCGCGTCGGCCCCGGCATGGCCGAATTGGTCTACGGCATCTATTGCGCGCAGGAACCCGAACGCCGCGATCCGGCGCCCAACACGGCCTCCGGGCACCTCAACATCGTGCCCACGATCCCCGAATTGCAGTTCCGCCAGAAACTTGTGCCCGCCGAAATCGGCATAGGATTCGGCGTTCTGGCCACAGCGGCCCCGGGCTTGATCCATGATCCGGTGACCGTCACCGTCACGCACCCGCCCTATCCCGACAGCGGCATCGAGGTTGAACAATGGACCTCCGACATCGACGATCTGAACCCCAGCCTCATGGGGTTCAGCTTCGATGCAGCAAACGAATTGCTCCTTGGGGAATGGACATTCTCTGCCCATACGCCCGACGGCACAGAGCTGTTCCACATCGCGTTCGAGGTCGTGCAGCCCGAACTCATGCCGCAAGTCATCAGCAGCTGCTTCGGTTCGTTCCTGTCCTGACACTCGGCAGAGCCAGACCCTTTGCCATGCCTCTGCAACCGTCGCAAACGCCTGCCGAAAGGGCATCCCCCCGGCCCATCTTTGTTCCCTGAAAATGCACCTTCCGGCCCAACGCCTCAGCCCGCACGCCGGTAAGGTCTTCTTCCGTCATCGCCTACCCAAAGACCCCCCGCCGGATCAGGTTCAACCCCGCCAGCACCAGCACGATCAGGATGATCTTGCGCGTGCGCTCCGCATCCAGCCGGTCACCGATCCAGAAGCCCACCAGCATCCCCAACACCGTCGGGATCAAAAGCAGGGCCGAAAACACGCCGGTCGCCCCGTTCAGCACCCCCGATTGCGCATGCCCCAGAACAAGGCTGACACCGCCAAGCGAATAGACGACCCCCTGCACCAACAACTGCCGTGCCTTGGGCGTGTTGAGCGCCAGAAGATAGAGCACCGTCGGCGGCCCCCAGCTTCCGGTGACGCCGCCCAGAAACCCGGCCATCCCGCCGATGGACCATTCCGCCAGGTGCCGCCGTTCGGGCGGGATCGTCATGCGCCACCCGAACAATTGCACCAGTGACAGGCCCACCACCGGCACGCCAAGCACAAGGTAAAACGCCCGCTCCGGCAGCAGGGCGACGAATTGCGCCACGATCAGGATCGTCACACAAACTGTCACGATGAAGCGCCAATACTCGCGCACCGCGCTTTTCATCTCAGCGATCGGGTGGCGAAACACCTGGATCACGTTGGAAAACAGCGCCGGCAGGATCAGGCCGCCCAAGGCGATCAACGGATCAAGAAACAGCGACAATCCCGACACAAGGATCAGCGGCAGCGCAAAGCCGATGGCCCCCTTCACAACGCCGGCGAACAAAGCCACCGCACAGGCCGTCCAAAACGCCCACGCGGGCATAAGTGTCAGGAAATCCAAGATCATACCCCAGTGTAGAGCGCCCCTGCGGTCGGCGCATCCGCATTTCCATCGCGACATTTTTGTGCGCTCAATGACGCGATGCAGCATTTTTGTTGCGCTGCACCTGCAAACAAACTACGAAGGTCCGAACGTGCTATCCTGCCCAGACACCCGCTATGTTCGAGAGGTGATTCCATGCCCCGTGACGGCCAATTCGAAGCGGACCAATCCGCGATCCTGCCCGACCTTCTCAGCCTGACCGGAGCGGCTGTTGCCCCGGCGGAGGCCCTGCTGGAGGCCGCAAAGACAAGCGTGCGCACAATGGTCAGCGATGGCGACCGCGTCTCGGGCGCCCTGCTGGAAGACAACCAGACCGCCGCCCATGGCCTCGCCTGGCTCGCCACCTATGTCGAGGCCCTGCGCCAGATGCACAAATGGGCTGAGCGGCTGCAGGCCGACGGCAAATTCACCGAAGTCGAGCAGCTGATCCTGCAAATCACCTTCGGCGAATACCTCTGGCAGATGTATGGCGGGCTGCAGATGAACCAGGGCGAAATGCTGCGCCCGCAAGACATGGGCCTGACCCAGGATGATCAGCGCGCCATGATGTCCGACGCGGTCATGACTCTCACGCAGGGCGGCAACACGCAGGCCGCGCGCGACAAGCATCATGCCAAACGCTTCGATAAAGGTGGATTTGCCGACACCCGGTGTGCCGGACAGGCCGATGCGCAGCGCCTGGCGGTCACGGGGCAGGCTGGACAGAACGG
>CAZPJO010000397.1:0-2813 GCA_964586895.1 uncultured Roseicyclus sp. | reverse complement strand
GATCTGCACCTTCGAGATGGAGCCGCCGCAGGAAACCATCCACAAGCTTTACGAAGCACTGAACCTGGTGAATGACCGCTGTTGGGCGGGGGCGTTCACCTATTGGGCGGCGCAGAAGCTGATGGTGTACCGCTACGGCCTGGTGCTTGCGGGCGACCAATTGGCCAGCCCGGATCAGATCGCCTGCATGGTGGAAACCGCCGTTCTGGCAGCAGAGCGTTACTACCCCGCATTCCAACTGGCCATGTGGTCGGACAAGACGCCCGAAGAGGCGATGGATGTGGCAATTTGCGAGGGCTATGGCCGCGCGTAAGAAGACCGCGCGCCGTTCATACGGGCAAAAGGGTCGCGCTTCGGCGCGGCCCTTACACGTTTTGGCCCCAACGGACTGGCCTTTCGGTCCGGCTGGTGTATCTCTTTCGGGGTGAGACGGGGATGGGGGAAATGTCATGGACATGTCCGAGATAAATCGGCGCGGTCTGGTCATGCTGGGGTGTGGCAAGATGGGCTCTGCGATGTTGCGCGGCTGGCTGGCCAATGGGCTGAACGCGGGTGCGGTCCATGTGATTGACCCGCATCCAGGCGCCTGGTTGCAAGACACGGGCGCCCATATCAACAGCGATTTACCAGAGGCGCCCGCGGTTCTGTTGGTCGCGGTGAAGCCGCAGATGATGGAAGAGGCCTTGCCGCAGGTCGCAGGCTTCGGCGGCGGTGGCACGCTGATCCTTTCGGTTGCGGCGGGCACGCCCATCGCAGCCTTCGAGCGGGCCTTTGGTGCCGGGACCCGTGTGGTCCGTTCGATGCCCAATACTCCGGCCGCCGTCGGCAAGGGGATCACTGCGATGGTCGGCAATGCGCAGACGAGTGCGCAGGACCTCGACCTGGCGGAAGCGATGCTGTCGGCGATCGGGCAGGTCGTGCGCCTGACGTCGGAGGCCCAGATCGACGCCGTCACGGGTATCTCGGGCTCGGGGCCAGCGTATATCTTCTATATGATCGACACCCTCGCCGCCGCCGCCCGCGCGGAGGGCCTTCCGGCGGAGATGGCGATGCGATTGGCCACGGCAACCGTGGCCGGGGCGGGGGCGTTGGCGCAAGAGGTCGATGAAACGCCCGAGCAATTGCGCATCAACGTGACCTCGCCCAATGGCACGACGCAGGCGGGGCTTGAGGTGTTGATGGGTGAAAACGGGCTTGCGCCCTTGATGCGTCGCACCGTTGCCGCCGCCACCGCGCGCAGCCGGGAGTTGCGCAAATGAGTGCCGAGATCACGTTTGATCAGTTCATGGACGTCGACATTCGCGTTGGCACCGTGACACGCGCCGAAGATTTCCCCGAAGCGCGCAAACCGGCGATCAAGCTTTGGGTGGATTTCGGCGGCGACATCGGCGAGCGCAAATCCTCGGCCCAGATCACCGCGCATTATGCGCCCGAGACGTTGGTCGGAAAGCAGGTGATCGGCGTGGTCAACTTTCCGCCCCGGCAGATCGGACCGGTGCGGTCCGAAGTTCTGATCCTGGGCGTGCACGACACCGACGGCGGCATCGTCCTTCTGTCGCCTGACAAACCGGTTCCGAACGGAGAACGCATGTGTTGAACCTTCTTGTATCCCGCCGGCTGCCCGAAAGCGTCATGGAGGCGGCCGGAGTCCGTTTTGACGTCACTTGCCGCACCACGACGCTTCCGATGGATCATGCCGAATGTGTGGCCGCTTTGCGCGACTATGACCTGATCCTGCCGACGCTTGGTGATGCGTTTCGCGCGCCCGCGTTCGCGGAGGCGGGCGAGATCCGGGCGAAAGTGCTGGCCAATTTCGGTGTCGGCTACAACCATATCGACGTGGAGGCGGCGCGGGCGGCCGGGGTTGAGGTCTCGAACACGCCCGGCGCGGTGACGGATGCGACGGCGGATATCGCCATGACCCTGATCCTGATGAGTGCGCGGCGCGCGGGCGAGGGCGAGCGTATGGTGCGCGCGGGGCAATGGACCGGCTGGCACCCGACGCAGATGTTGGGGATGCATCTTTCGGGCAAGACGGTTTGCGTGATCGGCATGGGCCGCATCGGGCAGGCGATTGCGCGGCGGTGCCACTTCGGGTTCGGGTGCCGGATCGTTTATGTGAACCGCTCGGCCAAGGACATGGATTTCCCGGCGGAACAAGTGCCGATGGAGGCCGGGCTGGCGGCGGCGGATGTCGTGGTGCTGGCCACACCGGGCGGGGCGGACACGCATCACCTTATGGGGGCGGCGCAATTTGCGCAGATGCAGGCGCACGCGCATTTCGTGAACATTTCGCGCGGGGATGTGGTGGATGAAGCGGCGCTGATCGCGGCGCTTGCGGACGGAAAGATCGGGGGGGCGGGGCTTGATGTCTACGAGTTCGAGCCGACGGTGCCCGAGGCGCTTCTGGCGATGGAGAATGTGACGCTTCTGCCGCATCTGGGGACGGCGGCCTTGGAAGTGCGCGAGGATATGGGGCGCATGGCGCTGGACAATGTGATCGCGGTGGCCGAGGGCAAGCCGGCACCGAATGCGGTATGATATGGGCTGGTAGCACGCGTGCGACCATGGGTTAACGTATTGATTTCGTAAGCGATTGTGTTTTCTATTAAGGATTTTTTTAGGTGTGCCCGTGGGGAGGGGGGAGTGGCGGTCGTGGTAGATCTTGGCGAGCCTGCTTTGTACCTCACCGTTGCAGCGAACGGACGCTTCGAGCCCTCAGCTACTATTCCTTGTTCCAAAGCTACTACACGGATTCCATTAACATACGCTTGGCAAACAAGTCAGGCGATGGAGATTTCATGTTTACGATT
>CAZPJO010000396.1:0-2818 GCA_964586895.1 uncultured Roseicyclus sp. | reverse complement strand
ATCCTGATCGCCTTGATCATGGCGCAACAAAAGAAGGTCGCAATGGCCGGTGATCGCGGTCAGAAGGTTGTTGAAATCATGCGCCACGCCGCCCGCAAGCTCGCCGATGGCCTGCATCTTCTGGCTTTGCACGAATTGCTGTTCCAGCGTCTTCAACTCGGTCGCGTCGTGCAGAACGGCCAGAAGCGACGGGCCGGTGCCATCCACGATGCGGTTGATGGAGATTTGCAGGAATGTTTCATCCTTGCGCAGTTTCGCGCGCGCCACCTCGGCACGGTTCGGGATGCGTTCGGCCAGCGTATCGGAGACCCAATCGTTAACCGGGCGCCCCAGGTTTTCGACAAATTGCGACAACGGCCCGCTGGCGTCGGCGGAAATGCCAAGCAAGCTCTGCGCGTTCTGGTTGGAGGCCAAAAGCTCCCCCTCTGCGCCGATATGCAACAGCGCGACAGGCAGCGACTCAAAAGCACGCGCCGCAACGGAGGCGGCGGGCGGCTCGGACAGGCCGGGCACGGCATAAACCTCGCGGCGGCCATCCTTGGCGCGCACGACGATGGGGATCACCTCGATCTTGCCATCCGCCCCCATAAGGCTTGACCGGCGGCCCGCAACAAGGGGCTGCTCGGGAAAGACGTCTTCGAGGTCGGTGGCCCGGCGTCCCAGAACATCGCGCATCGCGGCGTTCATCGACAGGACGGTGTCGTTATTGCTCACCACCATCATCGGCAGCCCGATCCATTCGCCGTGACGCGAATGCGCATCGGCCAGATCATCAAGCCGCCAGATCACGCCGCCGCGCATCCGATGCGCCGCAAGCCGGACCGTCCCGCGCGGCGTCACCACCACTTCGTGCGACGAAGGCCTGCGCCCGATGGCGGTTTCCTGCCGGAAAACGACCGCTGCCGCATTGGGCAGCACACTGCCGACCGCGCGCGCCACAGAGGCCCCGCGGCGATCACCAAAGCGACGCTCCGCCGCCTCGTTCTGCAGCACGATCGCGCCGTTTTCATCGGCGCAGAAACACGGTGACGGGTCGTGTTCGATCATGGCCATCGCCGAGTGGAACGTGGTGCGAATGGTCCAAAGCCGCCACAAATCCCGCAGCGCAACCAGAAGGGCCGCCGAAAGGCACCCCCCCGTCACCGCCAAAAGGCCGAAGCGCACCTCGGGAGAAGGCGCAAAAAACGTGGCGAGCCCGGTCACGAGGCCAAACACCACCAACATGATCGGCTGTGTGAACGGGCGAATGCCGCGCATGTGTGGAACGCCGGTCTCGGCGGTCTGGTCTGTCAATGCCAACCCTCGCCTCTGGTCGGGATGGGTCACACGAAAGGTGCAGACCCTCTTCCGCTCAAGAGGTCCGTGAAAAAGGTTAATAATGCTTTAAGAATGACCGATCATCAGGCCTGTGGCGAGTCTTCTTCGCGCCTCAGGACCGCGGAAAAGAACCCGTCCGAGGCCGTGACCGGCGTATCAAGATGCCGCGCGGTGCAACGCCAGCCCGGGTGCCGGGCGACAAACGCCGCGATCTGGGCGTCGTTTTCCACCTGAAACAACGCACATGTCATGTAGACAAGCTGCCCCCCCGTGGCCACAAGACCCGCCGCGCGATCAAGGATATCGGCCTGCATTTGCGTCACCTCGGCCAGCCGCTCGGGCGTCAGGCGCCATTTCGCCTCCGGGTCACGCCGCCAGGTGCCACTGCCCGAGCACGGCACATCGGTCAGGACCATGTCAAACGGCCCCGCACCGGCCAATTCGTCAAGCGCAAGCCTGTCGATCACAACACCCGCCCGCGCCGCACGTGCGGGCAAATCGGCCATCCGACGCGGCAGTGCATCATGGGCAAACACGCGCGCGGCGCTGCGGTCGGCCAGCGCCAGCGCCTTGCCCCCGCCGCCCGCGCAGTAATCCAGGATCGTCCCGCTTTGCGGCAGGTCAAGCCGCGCGACCGCCCATTGCGGCGACAGGTCCTGGATCTCGACAAGCCCCTCAAGATAAGCGCGCCCGTTGCGCAACCGCCGCTCGCCGTCATCGACGCGCAGGGCGCCGGGAAGATCGGGATGCGGGGTCGCGGTAATGCCGTCCTCGGCGAGGGCGGCCAGCGCATTCGCGGGCGTGGTCTTGCGGTGATTGACCCGCAGCCACAGGGGCGCGCGGTGGAGAAGATGCTCAAGGCTGCCATCGGTCAGGTGCGTGGGGTCAAACTGCGCCAGCATCCATTCGGGGACATCCGGGTGCGGCCCGGATGGCGGCGCGCCCGCGGACCGCTCCGGCGCGGTCAACGGGGATGGTGCGTGGCCCTCACCGGTGAAAACCTCGTCCGGGTCGAGCGTGTTGAGTCGCAACCACCCAAGGGTCAGGGCACGGCCGTTTCCCGCTCCACCAAGCACCGCGCAGGACGCCTTGCGCCGCAACACGCCGTAGACGATATCGCGCACCGCGGCCCGATCCTTGGAGCCCGCATACCGCGCGCCGCGCGCCCACCGCGTCAAGGCCTGTTCCACGGGGATACCGTCGTTCCAGACGTCCAGCACCGCAATCGCGGCGGCGTATTGCGCAGCTTGCCGCACCCTAACGCATCACATCAAGAACGGCACGCAACACACTCACCCTGCACGATAATTCGGGCTTTCACGGGTGATCTGCACATCGTGCACATGGCTTTCCTTCAGGCCCGATCCGGTGATCCGCACGAATTGGCAATTGCGCCGCATCTCATCCACCGTGCCGCAGCCGGTGTAGCCCATCGCCGCGCGCAGGCCGCCGATCAATTGATGCACGACGGTCCCGGCAGAGCCCTTGTAGGGGACCTGGC
>CAZPJO010000395.1:1402-2822 GCA_964586895.1 uncultured Roseicyclus sp. | reverse complement strand
CCCGCGAAGTCTTTGACGAGCGTGTGATCCTGCAGGGTTGCGAAGACACCGGCTCGATGGCCGCCATGATGGAGATGGGCATGGATGAAGATGCAGCCGAAGAGGCCTGCATGGAAATCCGCGCGGACGGCGTGTCCGTCGACATCGACGGCGACTACACCGAAACGCTGGCCCGCATCAACGCGGACGCCAACGGCATCGGCGTCTTTGGCTTGGCGTTCTATGAGAACAACACCGACCGCCTTCAGGTCGCGACCATGAACGGCATCGTGCCCACGGTCGACGCCATCGCCACCGGCGAATACCCCGTCTCCCGCCCGCTATTCTTCTACATCAAGGCGGCGCACCTGGGTGTGATCCCCGGCCTGCAGGAATACGCGGACTTCTTCGTCTCTGACGACATCGCAGGCCCCTTCGGCCCGCTGGCGGCCTACGGCCTCGTGTCCGACCCCGAGCTGGCTGAGGTGCAGGCCACCGTCGCGTCCGGCGCGACGATGAACTAAAAGCCCGCCCCTGCCGGGGCGATGAACTAAGGGCCCGCCCCTGCCGGGGCGATGAACTAAAAAGCCCAACGGCTTGAAGGTAACGGACGGGGCGGCTAGACGGCCCCGTCCACCCCATTCTCACACCGGACCTGTCCCATGCTCTGGATCCTCCTTGCCCTGACTTTCCTTGGTGCACTCGGCTATGTGCTCGGGCGTCAACGGGCCTTGGCCAGCGCCGGCGGCGACCGCCGGGTCCTGCACTCGCTTCCCAATTATTACGGTCTCAACGTCACGCTGCTGACGCTGGTGCCTGCGCTCCTCATACTTGGCCTGTGGCTGATCATTCAGCCGATCTTCGTCGAACGCTCCGTCGCCGCTCAGATCCCGGCCGCCTATATGGAGCAGGTCGAAAATCCGGCCCTTCTGATGACCGAAGTGCGCCGCCTGGCTTCGGGCATCGACACCGCGATTGACCGCGGCGCGCTCAGCGCGGCGGATGCCGCCAACCTCGCCTCCGACACCGATATCCGGGCGCAATTGGCCGATGCGGGCGTGCCCCTCGGGGCCGACGTCAGTGAAACCGTCCTGACCGCCGCGCAAAACTTCCGCGCGATGAACGCCACCGCCAGCACCTGGATGTTGATCGTGGTCTTCGCGCTGGCCTTCGCCGGGCTCGCCTATGCCTATGTGCGCACCCACAAGGACCTGCGCGCGCGCAACCGGGTGGAATATGCGATCCTGTCGATCCTCATGCTCGCCTCCACTCTCGCGATCCTGACCACCGTGGGCATTGTCCTGTCGATGCTGTGGGACACGCGGAATTTCTTCCAACTCCATCCGTGGCAAGACTTTTTCTTCGGCCTCGAATGGCGTCCGTCGTTTGAGGGCAATTCCGAACTGGGCCTGATCCCGCTTCTGTGGGGCACGCTTTATAT
>CAZPJO010000395.1:0-1392 GCA_964586895.1 uncultured Roseicyclus sp. | reverse complement strand
CTGTGCCCATCGGCCTGTTCGCGGCGATTTATATGGCGGAATATGCCTCGCGCCGGATGCGGTCCTTCGCCAAACCGCTGATCGAGGTGCTGGCCGGGATCCCGACCATCGTCTACGGCCTCTTCGCGCTGATCACCGTGGGGCCGATGCTGCGCGATTATTTCGCCCAACCGCTTGGCCTTGGCGACAGCTCGTCAAGCGTCATGACTGCGGGCATCGTCATGGGCATCATGTTGATCCCGTTTGTGTCTTCACTCAGTGATGACATCATCAACTCGGTCCCGCAAACGCTCCGCGACGGCTCTTACGGGTTGGGGGCCACGCAATCGGAAACGGTCAAGCAGGTGATCCTGCCCGCCGCCCTTCCGGGCATTGTCGGGGCCGTCCTTCTGGCCGCGTCGCGCGCCATCGGCGAGACGATGATTGTCGTGCTTGGGGCAGGGGCGGCGGCCCGGCTTGACCTCAACCCGTTCGAGGCGATGACAACCGTCACCGTCAAGATCGTCGGCCAACTCACCGGCGATACCGATTTCTCCAGCCCCGAGGCGCTTGTCGCCTTCGCCCTTGGCCTGACGCTGTTCGTGATTACGCTGGGGCTCAATGTCTTCGCGCTCTACATCGTGCGCAAATATCGGGAGCAATACGACTGATGACCGATATGCCCCTCTCCACCGCGCCCAAGCGCAGCCTCTATGCGCTCGACAGCCGCACCAAAAAGCGCAACCGCGCCGAGGCGCGCTTCAAGGCCTATGGTCTGGCCGCCGTGATCACCGGCATCCTCGCGCTGATCGTGCTGCTGACCTCGATCCTCGGCAACGGGCTAAGCTCGTTCCGGCAGACTTACGTGTCCTTCCCGGTCGATCTGGTCGCCGAGCGCCTTGACCCGCAGGGCAATCGCAACGCGGAGGACATGGCCGCCGTCACCACCTTTGGCTACCTGCCGATCCTGGCCGAATCCTTCGCCACCCATCTTGAGGCCGAGGGCATTGCCCATGACATGGGAATCCGCGAACTGGCCGCGATGTTGTCCGAGGAAGCGCCTGCGCAGGTCCGGGCCATGGTGCTGGCCAATCCCGACCTTGTGGGCACAACGCTTGATGCGCAAATCCTGGCCGGGGGTCGTATCGACGGGTTCTTCAAGGGCCGCGTGACGATGCAGAGCGCCGAGCGTGACCGCAACGTCACGCCCGCGCAGCTGACCCTCGCCCAGGAGCTGGCCGATCGCGGCCTGCTCGTGACGCGCTTCAACTGGGATTTCATCACCTGGCCCGATGCCTCAGGCTCGCGCCCCGAAGCGGCGGGCCTTGGCGTGGCGATCATCGGCTCGTTCTACATGATGCTTGTCGTGCTGGCCCTTGCGCTGCCCATCGGTGTCGCGGCGTCGATCTACCT
>CAZPJO010000394.1:0-2827 GCA_964586895.1 uncultured Roseicyclus sp. | reverse complement strand
CAACTCCGGTTGAGCCGTTCGTTCAAGGATTTGATCCCGATGGCTATCCGATCACACAGTACTTCATTCGCGACCGGTCTATCGATGCTGGTTTCCTTTCCCTTGATGGGGAAACATTGACGCAGGGCGAGTACCATTTGATCAGGACCGAAGACATTGGCCGCGTTAGTTACAACACATCCGGACCTACATCTTCGGAGAAATTCGACATCTTTGCTTACGATGGCGAGCTTTGGAGTGAACGAAGAACCTACGATGTCGGCACTACTGCTAACGTGAACCGTCCGGTCGCTCAATTCACTCGTGGAGATGCGATCTCGCGAGAGACCATCCAAATGGCTCCGCTGGCCAACATCACTGATGATGATAACAACACGATCAAGTACTACGAATTTTGGAACACCAGTCCGCACTCAGTGCATGGTGAGCTCGTCTTCAAAGGCGTCGTTCAGCCGCGTAAACAATGGATTCGCGTTGAAGCGAATGAGTTAGATCAACTGCAATACGAAGCTCCTGACCTCGATTTCGTGCAGCAGATTCGATACCGCGGGAATGATGGCAAGTTTCTTAGTGGAAACGGCACGATCTCGATTACGACAGAATTCGTTGCTCCACCAGTACAACCGGAGCTCGGGAATCAAGGAACCATTTACCGTCAGCAGTTGGTACCGCTTCAAATTGAACCGCTTTTTCCGCAACTCGATGACGGTAGAGCTCTCACTCGTTACCAGCTCTATGATGGAAATGACTTCGGTCAGGTGAGCGCTCGATTTGAGTTCAACGCGAATCGTCTGGATGCGTTGGAAATCCACGACTTCACAGCGAATGAAATCGCAAACAATGTCCGACTTAGAACTGGGGACTACAATAACCGCTCTGAGGATGACATGTACGTTCGCGCTCAGAACGAAGACGGGTTATGGACAACTTGGGAACGACTTCAGGTTCGCACCGAACCTGAATACATTGGTGCCCACGATGACAACAATGATTGGCTTGATTATACAACTGTGCCCACTGACGCTGAAGGAAGACTTGAGCTGACCTACAGCTTCATGCAAGACTTTCCAGATTACGAAACCGGCGAAGCAACTGATCCTAACCCTAGTGATCCACCTGAGTACTTCTCGATTTTGAATCAGCTGCAACGCGTTGCAGTGCGACGTGCATTCGATGATTTCGAAGCCATCGCAAACGTGAAATACGTCGAAGCATCTGACCAAGAGCCCAATGTGTTCGGGCAACGTGGCGGAATTTTTCGATTTGGCAATTACGGGATCATTCCTCCAGATAACGGTCCCGCAATTCTTGCATTCACATTCACTCCGTCGTTTGCACCTCAGTCAGCCGACATATGGTTCAATCGTGTCACGATGGGCATTCCTATCTTTGATGAAGACGACGAAATTGTTGACGCGATTGACACCATTTTGGAACCCGGTACAGGGCAGTACACAACTCTGCTTCACGAGTTAATGCACGCTCATGGATACATGCACACTTTCGAAGCGGCTAACGGATCCGCAATTTTGCCACCGGAGACCAATAACGATTACTTCTCTGTACTGTCATCGGCAGGAAGATTTGACTTCGCTGAAAACTTTGGCTTAAGCTCACTCAACCCGCTAACTCCCCAATTGTACGACATCGAAACGTTGCAAAGGGACTACGGTGCAAACCTAGATTTCAACTCGGGCGACGACACCTATAGCCTGCAAGAGTACTGGTCTGAGAGACCAGACTTTGCTGAGGTCGTGTGGGACGGCGGCGGAATTGATACACTATCCCTCGAAGGTTCGGATCCATCGATTGGAACAAGAAGGAATCCGGGGCCTGACGGCATATTCTTTACTCCCGATGACTTTTTGCAACAATTCCCCAACTCGATTGATCTTAGTCCCGGAGGGTTTAGCACCTTCAATGGCTTTGAAGACAATGTTTCGATCGCTTTTCGTGCGACGATTGAAAATGCAATTGGTAGTGACTTGGATGACACGCTTCTCGGAAACAGCGTTGACAACGTAATCCGCGGCGGCCTTGGTAACGACACCATCGAAGGACGACAGGGCAACGATACGCTAACTGGTGCACAAGGCAGCGACTTGTTTATCTTCGGCGTCGGCGACGGTAGCGATGTGATTAATGAAGAGCAAGGTGCTGGGCGTGATACGATTCAGCTGACCAATTTCCCAACGCTCGATTCGCTTGAAGATGACCTGCGATTCAGCTTGAATGGACGCGATCTAGTCATTGATTTGAAGCTCGACAATTCGGATGTACTCGATGGTTCAGTCACGATCACCAATCAGATTTGGGGAGCCTATCGCATCGAGAGTCTTGAGCTCAATGGCACCAAAATCGACCTGAAGAACTTGACCGAGCAAATCACTCCGACAACGGATTCATTCCGCATCACGGAGGATACAAGCATCTATGGAAACCTAGTTGTTCCTGTATAGGCTTGGTTGCCAAATTAAAACAAAAAGGGCTTGCCGTTTGGCAAGCCCTTTTTATTGGTTTCGGCTACTTTCGTTCCGTTAGTTTTCTTCGACTGGTGGGCGAGGAACCGAATTCAGATCCATCGCTTCCACATCTGGCAGATCCATTTTTGGAGCTGCTGGAGGCTCTTGCTCCACTTCCTTGATCTCTGCTGGCTCGCTCGATGAGGCCGCCGACTCGCTTGACTCATCAGCAGATCCTGCAGCCTTTGGAACTTCAGGCTCGAATACGTTCCACTCGTATTTGCACGTCGGACACTCGTAGCTCTTAGTACTCAAAACGTTGACCACGCGAACTTTTGACTTGGTGGGCGGGCAACATTTCTTCC
>CAZPJO010000393.1:843-2835 GCA_964586895.1 uncultured Roseicyclus sp. | reverse complement strand
GTTTTCGCAAATCCATCCGAATGTGCGCTTCACAATCCTCAGCCGGACCTCGGTGGAGATCCTGAAAATGCTGGAGAATCTTGAGATCGACGCAGGCCTGTCCTACCTCGACAACGAACCGCTGGGGCGTGTCTCGGTCGCGCCGCTTTACCGCGAGCGCTATACCCTCGTGGCGCATCGCGACAGCGATCTAGCCCTGCAGGAGCAGGTGAATTGGGAGGATCTGGCGGGCGAACGGATCTGTCTTCTGACGCCCGACATGCAAAACCGCCGGATCATCAACGAAGCCTTCATGGAGGCCGGGATTTCGCCCGAGGCGCAGGTCGAATCCAATTCCACAGTCGTGCTCGCCGCCCATGTGGAGGCGGGCGGTTGGGTCACTGTTTTGCCCCATGACATGGCGCGGTTCCTGTGCGCCGGCAAACCGCATCTGGCCATCCGACCGATCGAAGGCGGCGGTATGGATCATTCCGTGGGCCTTGTCGCGCCGTATCGCGAGCCGCACACGCCGGTGATCGACGCGCTGATCCGCGAGACGCAGGCCTTGCGCGACGCGCGGGCGCGATGACGTCACGCGACGCTTGGGCGCAAGAGAGTCGGATATGCACTGGTAAATGTCGGATTGCAGCGATTGGTATTTTCAATCGTCCAACGGGATAGCGATATTGAATCGCGATTGAAAACCTTGCACCTTTACGGCGAATGCTCCGGAGCCCGCCATGCCTGACACAGCCGCCCCGTCCGAGACCGCCGATATTCGTGCGATCCTCGACAAGAATCTCACCCTTGAAGGTCCGCTTTTGCCGATCTTGCACGATGTGCAGGCCATCTATGGCTGTGTGCCGGATGCCGTGCGCCCGCACATCGCCGATGCACTCAACATCACGCAGGCGGAATTGCACGGCGTTATCTCGTTTTACCACGACTTCCGGCGCAAACCGGTGGGCCAGCACTTGATCAAGATCTGCCGGGCTGAGGCTTGTCAGGCAGTCGGTGCGAATGATTTGTCCGACAAGGTGTTGGGCCTTCTGGGGCTGGATTGGAACGGCACCTCTGCCGATGGGCGCATTACGGTCGAGCCGGTGTATTGCCTTGGCCTGTGTGCCTGCGGCCCGGCGGCGATGGTCGATGGTGAGGTGCGCGGCCGCGCAAGCGCCGAGGCGTTGATCGCGGAGGTCTCGGCATGAGCACGAAAGCCCGTCAGAACGACAAAATGAGAGTTTTCGTGCCCCGCGACGCTGCCGCCAAAGCGCTGGGAGCGGATGCCGTTGCTGCCGCGTTTGCGGCGGCCGGAGCGGAGGTCGTGCGCAACGGATCGCGCGGCATGATCTGGCTTGAGCCATTGGTCGAGGTCGAGCGTGACGGGCGGCGCGTGGGCTATGGTGCGGCGGGCGTCGACGATGTGCCAGCCATTCTGGACGGCACCGCCGAAAGCCTCGGTCCGGTGGAAGACATCCCATTCTACGCCAGGCAAAATCGCCTGACGTTTCAACGCTGCGGCGTGATCGATCCGTTGTCCTTGGCAGATTATGAGGCCCATGGCGGCCTTGTGGGATTGCGCCGTGCGGTTGAGATGGTGGATGCGGATATCGTGGCCGAAGTCACCGAAAGCGGGTTGCGCGGGCGCGGCGGCGCGGGCTTCCCGACGGGGATCAAATGGGACACCGTTCGCAAGGCCGACGGCCCGCAGAAATACATCGTGTGCAACGCCGATGAAGGCGACAGCGGCACCTTCGCCGACCGGATGATCATGGAGGGCGACCCGTTTTGCCTGATCGAAGGGATGGTGATTGCGGGCTTGGCCGTGGGCGCGACGAAGGGCTACATCTACCTGCGCTCGGAATATCCCGATGCGATCGAAGTGATGAATGCGGCCATCGAAATTGCGCGTGAAAGCAATGTGTTGGGCGAGGTTCTTCATACGGAACATCACTTTGACATCGAGGTTCGTGTCGGTGCGGGCGCGTATGTCTGCGGTGAGGAAACCAGCCT
>CAZPJO010000393.1:0-833 GCA_964586895.1 uncultured Roseicyclus sp. | reverse complement strand
GGAAGGGTTCCTCGGGCGGCCCACGGTCGTCAACAACGTCATCTCGCTGGCCACTGTGCCAGTGATTTTCGAGAAGGGTGCGGCGCATTACGCCAGCTTCGGTCTGGGGCGGTCGAAAGGTACGATGCCGATCCAGATTGCGGGCAACGTCAAGCATGGCGGCCTGTTCGAGACAGCCTTTGGCATGCCGCTTGGAGAGCTGGTCAACGACATCGCAGGCGGCAGTGCCTCGGGGCGGCCCGTGAAAGCGGTGCAGGTCGGCGGGCCGCTTGGTGCCTATTTCGCGCCGGAGAAATTCGACACGCCCTTCGCCTACGAGCCGTTCGACGGGGCAGGCGGGTTGATCGGCCATGCGGGCGTGGTGATCTTTGACGAGAGCGCCGACATGTTGGGCATGGCGCGCTTTGCGATGGAATTCTGCGCCGTGGAAAGCTGCGGCAAGTGCACGCCCTGCCGCATCGGGGCGGTGCGCGGGGTCGAGACAATCGACCGGATCGCGCAAGGCGATGCGGGTGCGATCCCGTTGCTGGTGGATCTGTGCGAGACGATGAAAGACGGCTCGCTTTGTGCGTTGGGCGGCTTCACGCCGTATCCGGTGATGAGCGCGCTGGAGCAGTTTCCAGAAGAATTTGCGGGTGCGCGGGAGGCGGCGGAATGAGCCTAGGCAGCCGGTATTTCGCTCTGTCGAGCGACCGCGCTGGGGGGCTAGCCCCCCAGACCCCCCAGCATATTTCTAGAACAAAGATGGCAAGGAGCCTGACGCGATGAAAGATTTTATCATTCCCGATGATCGCGATTTTGGCACTCCGGCGAAAGTGGGCGCGCCCGTGACC
>CAZPJO010000392.1:610-2846 GCA_964586895.1 uncultured Roseicyclus sp. | reverse complement strand
GCCGTAGGCGATATAGGCATGTGCGACCCCGCGCAGTTCCGACAGCCGCGACCAGGCCTCCATTCCCATGATCAACATCAGGATCGACAGAAGGCCCCGGAAGAGGATGTCATAGAAGCTCTCGTAGACACTGTCGGGGCGCGCCAGGATGCCGAGCGCGAGGCCGAGCAGCAGGGCTGAGATCGCGGCCGAGCGGAAGGTATCGACCAGGATGCCTTTGACCATGCCGGGGGGCAGACCCTGAGCGGCAGCGGTGGTGGTGCCGTCCGTGTTGGCAGCGAGTGACGCGGCCGCCTTGCGTTCGGCAGAGAGCCGCGCCAGCACGATGGCGGTGACAAGAGCCGCGATATCCATGAAGGGATAGAGCGCGCCGATGAACCCCTCGTAGGCGATGCCTTCGCTGTCGAGCATGGCCATGGCGGCGGCGAGCGTGGAGGCGGAAACGGCCCCGAAAAGGCCCGCGGTCGCGTAGCCATCCATCGGAGTAACGCCGCGCAGCCGGGCCAGGGTGCCGGTGCCGAGCAGGACGATGGCGATGCCGACGAGGGCGGCGAAGACGGCGGGCACGGCAAGGTCCAACAGGTTGGCCTCGCGCACCGAGATCCCCGCGCCGAGACCGACTTTCATCAACAGTAGGAAGACGATCCATTTGTAGACTGGTTCGGGGATTTCGAGTTTGGAGCCGCACGCGGCCAGCGCCATACCGCCGATCAGGAAGGCAAGCGTGGGCTTCTGGATCTGCTCCACGATGGTGGTGGCGATGTCGATCAACATGGGCGAGCCCCCGGGTTTGGTGATGGTCAGAGGGGGGATAACGAGAGCGTTGTACAATAAAAAATATATCTTAATGCACGATATGATCTATTTAAGTGAACATGGATCAGCTGAATTATCATCACTTGCGGTATTTCCGCGACGTGGCCCACGAGGGGAACCTGACGCGCGCGGCGGAGCGGTTGAACGTGTCGCAATCGGCGCTGTCGACGCAGATCCGGGCGCTGGAGGCGCGGTTGGGGCATGCTTTGTTCGAGCGGGTGGGGCGGCGGCTGGAGTTGACGGAAGTGGGGCGGATCACGCTGGATCACGCAGATCGGATCTTTGCTGCGGGCGCCGACCTGATGGCGGTGTTGCAGCAATCGGGGGCGCGGATGCCGCCGCTCAGGGTGGGGGCGGCGTCGACCCTTTCGCGGAATTATCAGCGGCGCTTTCTGGGGCCGGTGCTGGGGCGCGACGATGTGGAACTGATCCTGCGCTCGGGGTCGGAGGCGGAGCTGGTGGATGGGCTGAGCAACCTGTCGCTGGACGTGGCCCTGATGACGGAGCCGCCGCGTGGGGACGGGCGGGCGGAGGTGCGGGCGCAACGGCTGGCGGAGCAGGCGGTGGGGCTGCATGGGCGGGCGGAGATGATGCGCGGATCGCTGGCGGAGGTGCTGGCGGAGGGGCGGTTCCTGCTGCCGACGGACCCGACGATCAGCGCGGGCTTCGTGGCGCTTGGCGAGCGGATGGGGGTGTCGCCCCGGATCGCGGCGAGCGTGGATGACATGGCGATGGTGCGGCTCTTGGCGCGAGACGGGGCGGGCATCGCGGTGGCGCCTTCGGTGGTGGTGGCCGATGAATTGATCAGCGGCCGGCTTGTCACGGGGCCGTTCGACCTGGGCATTGCGGAGCGGTTCTTTGCGGTGACGTTGAGGCGGGAATTTCCGCATCCGTTGCTGGAGGATCTGATCGCCGCGGCAGGGGTTTGAGCGCGCTTTCTCAAGGTTGATCACGCGTGATCAGATGGCGGTTTTCGGAATTTATCGTTTGAAAACAAGGGATCGGGGTTTGGGATATTTCTATGATTATAGAAATGTTTTGATCGTGGTTAATGAGGTTTGACATTGCGTTCTGCGCTGCATTCCGGGTGCGCGACGTGGTTTGGACAGGGCGCGGAGCACCGCCAGCGACGGGCCTGGGTGCGGCGATCCTGAAGGGTGGTCTGGGGCGCTTTATGGTTGCCAGGTCATCTTCCCTTTAGGCGGCGCGCTTGTGGTCGCCAAATCGCCAGCCCGCCGGACCGGTCTGGCGATGGTCCGGGGCCTGCGGCCTGTTAGCCGGACTTGTGACCGCTTCCAAAGAGCAACTTCGCGCCTGTATCGGCCAGATCAACGCTAGATATCGCACTCTCGCCGATCGCGTTGAATGGCCTCTTTGCCTTGATAGTAAAGGAACACAATAAGCCAGATTGGAAGTGAGA
>CAZPJO010000392.1:0-600 GCA_964586895.1 uncultured Roseicyclus sp. | reverse complement strand
GCCCGGGGGAGGCCCGTCGATGGCGGGGCGGCTCCGCCGCTGTTAGCCCGCTGGGGGAAACATCTTGATCTCTCGGAAACGGGTCAGAATGCTTAAGAGATCGAGAGGGGTATCTCAATGAGCAAAGAGAACGAGCCAGCATGGGCGAAGCTGGAAGGCTGGGAAAGAACTTTTGCTCATATGTGGGAGATTGCCTTTGAGCCAGAACTAGAAAAGAGAAAGGCGTTGGGTCTTATTGACGAGAATTTCCATTTGTACATGGCCCAGGTGCTGCAGCCGCCGCATGAAGAGAATAGAGTGTTATTTAACGAGGAGGTCAGAGGCGTTGCCTTGATTAGGGCGCCGCGCAACATCAAAAAAGGTGAAGACGTATCGATAGGTGATTTTGAGCACCTAGAACAATTCGACCTGCCTGACGACCTGCTCGACTGCGGTCATTTCACTATCATTCGCGCTGGCAAGGGCTGGCACATGATTTTCAACTTTCTTTCTGGTCGAGCCAAGGCGCGCGACCTGCTTGAGCTCGCTGATCAATACCTTCAGGCTTCAGTCGAAGCGGCAGGGAAAGACCACAACGGGCCAGCCGTCGATAGTTTGTAC
>CAZPJO010000391.1:0-2854 GCA_964586895.1 uncultured Roseicyclus sp. | reverse complement strand
CGTCGCGCGCCGATGAAGTGCGCGATGCGATCCGTCCGCATCTGACCAATGCCGATGCGCTCGACCGGCTGTCCTTCACCGAGCTCGACCTGACCAAAGACACCGGCTGGACCGACGCTCTGGCGGGCCATGACGTCCTGATGCACACGGCCTCCCCCTTCCCGATGTCGCAACCCAGCAACGAAGACGACGTGATCCGCCCCGCCGTCGACGGCACCCTGCGCGCGTTGCGGGCCGCGCAGGAAGCGGGCACGACACGCGTGGTCCTGACCTCGTCCGTGGTCGCGATCGAGGCCAATGACAAACCCAACCCGAAATCCCCCGCCGATTGGACCGACATCAACCACCCCCGCGCCTCGGCCTATTACAAATCCAAGACGCTCGCCGAAAAGGCCGCGTGGGATTTCGTGGCTGACCATCCCGAAATGCAATTGACCACGATCAATCCCTCTCTGGTGCTTGGCGCGCCGCTTGACGGAAATTACGGCACATCCTTGTCGCTGATCGAACGGATCATGGGCGGCAAGGATCCCGCCCTGCCCGGCATGGGCTTTGGGATGGTCGATGTTGTCGACATCTCGGCCATGCATATCGCCGCGATGGACCGGCCCGAGACCGCCGGGAACCGCTACATCGGCTCGGCCGGGTCGATGATGATGCCCGACATCGCGCGGCATCTGGCCGCCACATACCCCGACCGCAAGATCCCCACGCGGCAGGCCCCCACATGGCTCTTGCGGGTGTTGGCCCTGTTTGATCCAGCGGTCAAAGGCATCCTGCCGCAGATTGGCACCATGCCGGAGTTCGATGCCTCGGCCACCGAAACCGATCTCGGCGTGCGCTTTACGCCTGTGCAAACCTCGATCGAGCGGGCCGCCGCCGCCGTCGCCTGATGCGCAGTTTTGTCGCTCTGCCGATGGACGATGGCGCGGTCGCAGCCCTCACCACCGCGCAGGCGCATCTGCCCTTCGGCAAACCGGTGCCCGAAGACAACCTGCACCTGACGCTGGCCTATCTGGGCGAAGTCTCCGAGGCGGTGCTTGAAACCCTGCACGATCTGCTGGATGGCGCCCGCTTGCCCGCGCCTGACATTTCGTTCGGCGCGCTTGGTACCTTCGCCGAGATGGAGCGCGGGCTGGTCTTTGCCGAAGTGCGCCCCACCAACGCTCTCACCACATTGCAATCCCGCGTCGCGCAGATGGCCCGGCAGGCCGGCGCGGAGCTGCCGCGGCGTCGCTTCCGGCCCCACGTCACGCTGATGCGCGCCAACCGGCAACCGCATGGCCCGGCCCGTGACAGGCTGGCCACCGCCCTCGGCATTCCCTGCGCCATTCCCGGGTTCACCGCGCGGCGCATGGGCCTTTATCATTCCACGCTGACGCCCCATGGCGCGGTGCACGAGATCATGGCCGATTATCCGCTCGGCTGATCAGGTCCACATACCGTTGCCGCGCGGCGGGCAAGCGGCGGTCGCCAAGGCTGGGGGCCATATGATGGCTCAGGAAATGGCCGGTCACCTGCAGGCCCTGCGCAACCTCCGCCGCGTCCCCGCTCACACCGCGCAGCACGGCCGGAAGCGGCAACAACCTTTCCGCCCATTCCCCCGCCGCGCCGCGCGATACGGCCCGACCCGTTTTGGGCGAGACATAGGCAAGGTCTTGCGTGCTGCCGGTGACTGCACAGGCCGCAAGATCAAGGCCGAAGCCCATCTCTTCCAGCAATGCCATTTCCCAACCTAAGTATGCCTCCGCCCATCTATCCGCCCGCAACCCATCAAGAAGCGCAAGGCTCCGGGCATGCAGCGCGGGATAGGGTGCGCGTTCCGGCAAGGCGAAGGACAACAGCGCACAAACCGCAGACATCCCCGCCAACGCGACCCGATCGCCCAGAACCTCCGCCGCGCGGCTGTGCCTGAGTTCGACCGTGTAACTGCCGATGTGATCGCTGAGCCGCGCCTTCCACGTCGCGTCCAATTGTGCGCCCGTCTGCAACAAGGGCGCCATCCTGCGCGAGGCCCCGCCCCGCACAACGCCCAGATGCCGCCCATGATCGGCCGTGAACAGCTCGACGATCGCCGCGGATTCACCGTGGCGGCGCAGTGCGATCAGGATGCCATCGGCCCGCCATTCCATGACGCAGGAGTATCCGGCACGCGGGTGCTGTTGTCGATCCACACCCTGTGGATAAAATTCTGTGCCCCGCTGGAAATGCCCTCCGACGCGTGGCATGGGAGGGGCATGTTTCCGGCCCTCACCCCCTCGGCGCGCGTCACCGCAGGCCTCATTGCCCTACTTGCCGCGGCCTCTGTCGTGGCGCGCTATGCCTATGATCTTGGCTCCGGACCGGAAAGCCCGGGCGAAACGATCTGGGATCTGGCGCGGTTCTTCACGCTTCTGACCAATACGCTGGTGGCCATCACCTTCGCGGTGGCCGCGTTCCGGCGCGACGGCATCGGCGCGCCATGGGGTGCGGCCTTGACGCTTGCGATCGTTCTGGTCGGTGCGGTCTATCACATCCTTCTGGCCGGTTTGGTCGAGTTCACCGGCCTCGGCTGGTGGGCGGATCAGGGGTTGCATACGGCAGTGCCGATTGCCTGCCTGTTTTGGTGGCTGACCTTCGCCCCGAAACGGACGCTGCACTATGTCGATTTGCCAATGTTCGTCATGTGGCCCTGCGTCTACGTCGCCTATGCGCTTGCGCGTGGCGCATCGGACGGGATCTATCCCTATCCGTTCATGAACCTTAACACGCTCGGCCCGGCAGAGGTCGCAACCAACCTTGTGGGCCTTGTGATCACCTTGCTGATCGGCGGCGTGATCTTCGTGATGATCGGACGCTTCGCGGACCGGTAGGC
>CAZPJO010000390.1:0-2858 GCA_964586895.1 uncultured Roseicyclus sp. | reverse complement strand
ATGCCCGTGGTCAAGGATCTGATCCCCGACCTAACCCATTTCTACGCGCAGCATGCCTCGATCATGCCGTGGCTGGAGACCAAGACCAAACGCCCCGAAAAGGAATGGCGCCAGTCGATCGAGGATCGCAAGAAACTCGACGGGCTTTATGAATGCGTGATGTGCGCGTCCTGCTCGACCTCCTGCCCAAGCTACTGGTGGAATGGCGACCGCTACCTTGGGCCAGCCGCCCTCCTGCACGCCTTCCGCTGGATCATCGACAGCCGCGATGAAGCCACCGGCGAGCGTTTGGACGAGCTGGAAGACCCGTTCAAGCTTTACCGCTGCCACACGATCATGAACTGCACCAAGACCTGCCCCAAAGGCCTGAACCCGGCGGCGGCGATTGCGTCGATCAAAAAGATGATGGTCGAACGGCAGATCTGATCCGGAATGCAATGGCTGCCGGCAGCCGTTTGAAAACCTTGAAAAACCGGCCCGGGGAACTGCGTCGGCAACCAAAATCATGGCAAAACGCACCCTCAAAGACCGCACAGGTTCCTGTTGCAAGTCAACGGGGGATTGCCACCAAGGCAGTGTCCGCGCCGCTCTGCTAGCCTCCGATATATTGATTTAATCCATTATTTCGGAGATCCCCATGTCCATTACAGTTGCCGATTACGCCGTGTTACGCGACACATCCATCGTGCTGGAAACCGGCGAAGACTGGAACACCCCAGGCTTCATCGCGCCAGAGAATTTTGTCGAAGGCACCAACCTGGCCCGCGCGATCCTGACCTTCAACATCACGGCCCTGCCCGATCCCCCCTTCGCGCCCGGCGTCGATATGACCATAACTCACTTCGGCGTGGAACCTCAGGAGGTCTTTCGCACCTTCCTGTTCAGCGGGCCATCCACGGCCACGATCTCCGAGACGTTTCCCGCCACCAACTTCAGTACGCTGGTCAGAACGCCCTTCCACTTCCAGGTCACCCGAGGAAAGGTCAGCATCTCTGACATCGTGCTTTGGTATCAGCTGCGGTTGCCCGGAAGCGCGGCAACGCGAACCAACGGCTAACAGCCCGGAACGCGGCGCGTTTCGCAAGCCCAACGGAGCACCTCCGCAACGTGCGGGGGGGGGGCGAGCGCTCTCCCCGCACCCCAGCACCACCAATTCCTCAAACCCCGTCATTTCCGCCAACCGACAAAACCCAGGCCCCATCACCGGCAAAACCATCCCCTCCAACGCCTCCGCAATCCGTGCCAAGCCCGCCTCCCACGCCGCCACCTCCTCATCGCTCAGCCACTCCACCGGATAGGCAAACGTCATGTGAAACCCATAGGCGTCATGCTCCGCCTGCCGGTACCCGAACACCCCCGACAATGCCTCGCGCCAATCCCGCATCACGGCCTCATCCCCCTGCGTCGCCCCGCACAAATCCAACCCGCCGGGCCGCACCTGCGCCACCTTTACGGCAAACGCACCACTCCCTTCGAACCCCTGCAATCGCGCGCACATCGCCTCTGTCACGTCTTGAACCGGTGCATCGCGGTCCATCCAAATGGGCCAGGCATCCGCCACGCGGCGATTGTCCAACACCCCCTCGAACAAAGTCATGTGCAGGCTTTCCACCGGCGTGAACAGGAACCGCTCCGCCCCCGGAACGGCCATCATCGCCGACCGCGCCGCCACAACCACCGCGCCGCCCGCCGTCTCCCGATCCAGATGGCACACCACCGTGTTTCCCGGATCGGGCAGGAACCGCTCCGCATCATACCGCTGCCCCAACCGCTTTGGCGGGGCGTTACGGATGCTGGCCGCATAAGCTTCAACTGATCTGTTCATAAACTTCCCCCAAGACGAAACCCGCCGTTTGTGCCAGTCTCAAGGCACACCGCGCAAGCCTGCCCAAAACCGCCCACCACCTGCACGCGATCCTTGCGGTTCAACGGGCCAATGTCGCCGCAAGTCCAGTTCCACAATCCTTAATTTTTTCCTAACAAGATCTGTATTTTCCATTCAAAACAGATGGCTAACCTACCTGCTCAACCGTGAGCAACACGTCCCCGCCGCAACAAAACAAGTGACGCGCCTCGCCCGCCCCGATAGCGTCCCACCCCATGACCCACGACACCATCATCATCGGCGCGGGCCTGTCGGGCCTCGTCGCAGCCTTCCACGCCGCCGAACGCGGCCGCAAGGTCGCACTGCTCGATATGGAGGGCCCGCAAAGCCTCGGCGGTCAGGCCTGGTGGAGCCTCGGCGGCCTCTTCATGGTCGATACGCCCGAACAACGCCGCCTCGGCCTGCGCGACAGCCGCGATCTCGCCGCCTCCGATTGGTATGGCTCCGCCGCGTTCGACCGCTCCGAGGATGCCATGCCGCGCGCATGGGCCGACGCCTATCTCGATTTCGCATCCGGCCCCATGCGTCCCTACCTGCACGATCTCGGCATGCGCTGGTTTCCGGTCGTCGGATGGGCCGAACGTGGCGGCGCACATGCCGCGGGCCACGGCAATTCCATCCCGCGCTTTCACGTCACATGGGGCACCGGCACCGGCGTCGTGAAACCCTATGCCGACCGCGTTGCCGCACACCCCAACATCACGCTCCACTTCCGCCACCGTGTCACGTCGCTGACCATCGAAGGCGGCAGTGTCAAAGGCGTCGAAGGCGACATCCTCGCCGATGACACGTCCGAACGCGGCCAATCCACCAACCGCTCGGCCACCGGCCAATTCTCCCTCCGGGCAGAGACGATTGCCATCACCACCGGCGGCATCGGCGGCAACCACGACCTTGTCCGCGAACACTGGCCCGTGGACCGCAAGGATCGCGTGCAGGTGGTGGGCGGTTTTGGGCAGGCTTGCGCGGTGTG
>CAZPJO010000389.1:882-2874 GCA_964586895.1 uncultured Roseicyclus sp. | reverse complement strand
GGTGATGCCGCTCGATCGTGGCCGGACTCGTCAAAAGCGTCAGCGGCGGGAATTCGTAAGGCTCCGGCTCTGCCAACGGCAGCGAGGGCTGTTGATCGGCCTGCGCCTGCCGCGATTGCGCGGGGGCCTTTCGGGCGGGCTGCTGAATGATGCGGCGTTGAAGCGCCTCGGGCGCGGCAGAGGCAACCGGCGCAACCGGCTCAGCAATCGGGGCAGGGATCGGCTCGGGCGCGGCCTCATGAAGGTCCACCGGCTCGGCTTCGGCCATCGGTGCCTCAACATCGCCGAAAGTGGCGGCATGGGCGGCGGTCAGCGGCGGCTCAAGACGGTTCAAACCCGGCACTTTCGACGGCGTTCCGGGTGTCACGCGCGCGCGGGCCGCAACCTCCGCGATGGAGGTGCCGCCAGCGTCCGGCGCGGCGGGGCGCACGCGGGCGCGGATCGCATCGGAAATGCGCGATCGCACCCGATCTTCGCCATCGGGCCCATCGGTCAAATCCTCGGTCAGGATCGGGTCGGCCTCGGGCAGGGGCCCCTCGATGGGTGGCTCAGAATCCCGCATCAGCCGCGCAAAAAGGCCCATCGGTTCCGGCTCGGGCGTGCGATAGCTGTCGTCGATCAGTTCGAATTCGGGCTCCGTCGGCGTTTCGGCGCGGCGCACACGCGGCTCGGCCTGCGCCATCGTAGCACCCGAAACCTCGCGGGTGGCGCGTGCTTCGGCCCGGTTGGCGCGCGCGGCCTGGATGGCGCTGGCCGTGGCACCGGCACCTTTGCCGACACCGCGCCCCAAACCGCGCATCATCACCATCACGGCAGAGCTGGTCGCAAACAATCCAACCAGAAGGAACCGCAGCGTCACGCCAAATTCGCGCCGGGTGACGCCCATCACATAAACCACCAGAACACCACTCGCCGCAAAGGCGAGAACCGCCAGAAGCTTGATGCCCACCTGCGGCGCAAACGGCAACGCGCTCAGCAATGCACCAAGGATGGTGTCGCCAAACAGGCCACCGGCCCCGAAATTATGCGGCCACACCTGCGGTGGCACATGGCTTGCGGCGTAAATCGCGGCAAACGCGATGGCAATCGGCAGGAACAGAACCCGGCCCAAGGCGCGCTCTTGCCCGCGGTGCAGCAGGAACCGCGCCCCCCAGATCAGCGCCGCAATCGGCAACAGCCAGGCCGCAAACCCCATGATCATGATCAGGATCGCAGCAACAGACGCCCCCGCCCGGCCCAGAAGGTTCTCGGGCTGCGCATCGGTTGCGGCCATCCAGTTGGGATCTTCGGGCACGTAACTCCACAACAACGCGGCCAGCATCACGCCAATGCCCAACAACGCCATACCGATCATCTCTCGCCCACGGCGCACGAGGATTTCCTGCATGGGTCCGTCCAGAAGCGGCTCTCGCCCGCTGCGGGTCTGATAGGCCATTGTGTCTTGCCTCCTCAATCGTAGAGCGTTTCGCGGAGCGTCTTCAGCCCGCGGCGCATTTCTTCTTGTTCCGCCACCATCGCCACGCGGATGCGGTCCTGCCCGGGGGTCACGCCATCCACCTCGCGCGCGAGGTAATCGCCGGGCAACACCCGAACGCCGGTCTCGCGCCACAGCTTCAGCGTCGCCGCCTCGCCGTTCTCGACCGGCAGCCACAGAAAAAAGCCCGCCTCGGGGCCGTGGTAGCCGGGGACATCGGCGAAAATTTCATCCGCGATGGTGTATTTCGCACGGTAAAGCGCGCGGTTGTCGTCCACGTGGTCCTCATCGGCCCAAAGCCGTTCGGCCACAGCCTGCAACGGCATCGGAAGCGGCGAGCCCGCATAAGACCGGAGCAGTTTCATCCGCGCGATGCTTTCGCGCCCCCCGGCACAAAACCCCGACCGCAGGCCGGGCATGTTCGAGCGTTTGCTGAGCGAATGAAAGACCAGCACCCGGTCCGGGTCCGCGCCCATCCGCTGCGCCACCTGCAACGCGCCGGGCGGCGGGGTATCGCG
>CAZPJO010000389.1:0-872 GCA_964586895.1 uncultured Roseicyclus sp. | reverse complement strand
GTAGATCTCGGAATAGCATTCGTCGGCGAAGATCTTGAAATCGTGCTGTTCGGCGAGCCGGATCAGGGCTTCCCAATAGGCCTCGGACGCGACGGCGCCCTGCGGATTGGCGGGCGAACAGATATAGGCAATCGCCGTGCGGTCGAGGATCGCGGGATCGACCGCATGGAAATCCGGCAGATCGCCCGTCTCGGACGTTGCTGGCAAATAGACCGGCTCCGCCCCGACCGACAAGGCGGCGACGGCGTAGACCTGATAAAACGGGTTCGGCGTCAGGACGACCGGCTGCTGCCCGTTCTTGGCCTCGGGGCAAAGCGCCATGCAGGCGTTGTAGAGCCCTTCGCGCGTTCCGTTGAGGGCCAGGATCTGCGTCGCCGGATCAACCGTCGTGCCATAGCGCTGCGACAGCCAAGCGGCCTGCACCTCACGCAGGGGCAGGGATCCGTCGTTTTCAGGGTAATTGCCAAAGCCGGACAGGTTCTGCGCCAGGATCTCGGCAATCCAGGGCGGGAACGCATGGCGCGGCTCGCCGATCGTCATCGCAATCGGATCGCCGCCGGGTTGGTGGACATCGAGAAGTTTCCGCAGACGCGGAAACGCATAGTCCGGAAGGTTCGAAAACCGCTCGGGAAAAACCATAACTGCCTCAAGTTCAGGGTCATTGACGCCCCGTTTGGCAGCAGGATAGCGAAGCGCGCGGCCTTGGTCCACGAAAAAGGCACGGGGAATCAAACGGGTGTGGCGCTCAGGCCAGTGCCGCCTCCGCCGCCGCCGCCACGCGCAACAACTGCGCGTCCTGGCCCGGCGCCCCCATCAACATGAGGCCGGTCGACGGCACGCCCGTGGGCAGGGTGATCGCACAGACCCCCATC
>CAZPJO010000388.1:0-2883 GCA_964586895.1 uncultured Roseicyclus sp. | reverse complement strand
GCCTTGGCACCCACACGAAGGCCTCGCAATCCGCGTTCGAGGCCGCCGTGGCCCGCGCCGACGAGGTGCGCGAATGCCATAACATCACGGGCACGGTGGAATATCTGCTGCGGGTCGAGGTGTCGGACCTGCCCGCATACAAGCGGTTCCACACCGATATTCTGGGCGCGCTGCCGCAGGTGGCCACGATCACGACCTTCGTGGTGATGGGCTCGCCCAAGGATACGCGGGCCTGAGCCGTGATACGGCGATTTGCATAAAAAAACGGCGATGATCCAAGGGAGGAGAGGATCATCGCCGTTATATGTTGGCCCCTTCCGATGGGAGGAAAGGAAGGCACCTATGGCATCGCTCCAAAGGGAGGAGGAGGAGCTTTGCCGGTCGTCACGGTCCCCAATTCTGGGAGGAGAGGGACCGATCTTGAGACCCATCTCTGGGCCGTATTGGTGCGGACCGACCCAAGGGAGGAGAGGGTTGCCCGCTATCCCATGCGCCAAGGGAGGAGAGGCGCATGGTATTCTGTATTCGTCGCCTCAGGCGTTCTTGCCGTAGGCGGCTTCGAGTGCGAGGCGGCGCACCATCGAGGGGTTGATCCCCAGGTCGGCCATCTCGCGCATCGAAAGCGCATTGAGTTCGTTGAGCGTGGTGCGATATACGCGCCAGTTGTGGTAACCTTGGACGGCGTCTGCGCGCAGGGCGGCAAAGCGGCCCATCAGCGTATCGCCGGTTTTTCTGGTGCTCGAAACGTAAGCCATTGTACTACTCTTTCATCGATCCTCGGGCGGCATGGACCACTTGCCCTTGCGCCGCTTTGGTGATTGGGTCTGTGCCCCTGTCCCAATTGAATGTAGGCAAATGCTGCGATTGCACAATGGCGGATGTCGAAATGCTGCTATGCAGCAGACGCATAACACATTCCTGTTACATTACCTAAGGTTAACAGCATGTTAATTGCAGGCGGCGCATTCAAGGATCGGCAGTTCCGACTGTTCTTTGGGGGCGTTTTCTTTGCGGTCCAGGCGATCTGGATCCAGCGTGTCACGTTGGGGTGGCTCGCGTGGGAGCGCACCGGTTCGGCCCGGGTCGTGGGGCTTGTCGCGGCGCTCAGCCTGCTTCCGACCCTGTTTGCGGGGCCGGTTTTCGGCGTGCTGGCGGACCGGGTGGATATCCGCCGGGCCTCGCTTGTGACCAATGGGTTGATGGCAATCGTGCTGGCCGGTCTTGCGATGGTGGCGGGGCAGGTTGGCCCCCTTGGCCTTGGGGTGGCGGCGCTGGCCATCGGGGTGATCTCGGCGGCGCATCACCCGGTTCGGATGTCGCTCGGGCCCAGATTGGTGTCGGGCGACATGGTGCAGCATGTGGTGTCGGCGACGGCGCTCAACTTCAACATCGCACGCCTGGTGGCCCCGGTTTTCGCGGGCTGGATCATCGCGATTTCGGGTGGTGGCACGGCGCTTTGGATCGCGGCGATTTGTTATGTGCCGATGCTGGCGGTGTTGCCGGGGCTGCGGCCGCGCGCATTGGCTCCGCGTGCACCGTCGCCGTTCCTGCGCGATTTGCGCGAGGGGGTTGGCTATGCCTTGGCCACACCGCTGATCCGGCAGGCGTTGTTGATCACGCTTGTGTTCGCGACCGTGGCGCGCGGCGCGTTGGAGGTCTTGCCGGTGTTGGCCGATGGCGGGTTCGGGCGCGGGGCGGCGGGGCTTGGGTTCCTGACCGGGGCGGCGGGGGCCGGGGCGCTGGCCTCGGCCGTGATGAAAGCGGCGGGCGTGGGCGCGGTGGGCGCGCGTATTCCGGTTGCGGTCTGGGCGGCGGCCCTGACGGGGCAGGTTGCGGTGATTGCGATGGGCCTTGCGCCAAGCTGGCCGCTGGTGCTTGTGGCGACGGCGCTGGCGGGGTTCTGCTCCACGTGGTGCGGGGTCAGCCTTCAATCGGCGATCCAGACGGACTTGCCCGACGGGTTGCGGGGCCGGGTGATGAGCCTTTGGGTCGTGGTTGGCTTCGGCACGGTGGCGATCGGATCGTTGGGCATCGGGGTCCTGGCAGATGGCCTGGGCATTGGCGCGGCGCTGGCGGTTGCGGGCGTTTTGGGGGCTGCGGCAATGGGGGCCGTGGCGCTGGGGGTGCGTCCCCGCGCAAATCGCCCTATGTGAGACGAAAGCCAACAGCCGAGGCCGATTATGCCCCAGACGAAAGACAGTATCCTGCAAGCCCTGCGCGCCGTGACCCTGCCGGGGGGCGGCGATCTGGTCAGCCGCGACATGGTGCGCGCGGTGCAGGTGCAGGGCGGCAAGGTCAGCTTCATCATCGAGGCGGCGGATGCGGCGGCGGCGCAGGCCATGGGCCCGGTGCGCGATGCAGCGCAGGCCTTGGTGGAGCGGATGGAGGGCGTTGATAGCGCCATGGTCGCGCTGACCGCGCCTGCGGCACCCGCCGCTGCGGCGAAACCTGCGCCAAACACCGCGCCGCCAAGCCTGAAGGTGGGCGGACATATGAAGCCGCAAGAGGGCTCGATGAAACCCTCGGGCGTGCAGCGGATCATCGGGATCGGCTCTGGCAAGGGCGGGGTGGGCAAATCCACCGTGTCCACAAACCTGGCGGTGGCTTTGGCGCGGCAGGGGCGTCGCGTGGGATTGCTCGACGCGGATATCTACGGGCCGAGCGTGCCGCGGATGATGGGGGTGAGCAAACGCCCCGCCTCGCCCGATGGCAAGACGATCATCCCGTTGCAGGGCCATGGCGTGACGTTGATGTCGATCGGCTTCATGCTGCCCGAGGAAAAGGCCGTGGTGTGGCGCGGCCCGATGTTGATGGGTGCCCTGCAACAGATGCTGACGCAGGTGGAATGGGGCGAGCTGGACGTTTTGCTGGTCGATCTGCCGC
>CAZPJO010000387.1:2323-2892 GCA_964586895.1 uncultured Roseicyclus sp. | reverse complement strand
TTGGCGCAGGCCGTCGAGGCGGCGGGCGCCTCGATCCTGAACACTGGCATCGGCTGGCACGAGGCGCGGATCCCGACGATTGCGACGTCCGTGCCGCGCAAGGCGTTTGCCTGGGTCACCAAGAAGCTGATGGGCAAGGTCGGCATTCCGGTGATCACGTCGAACCGGATCAACATGCCCGAAGTCGCCGAAGAGGTGCTGGCCGAGGGCTGCGCCGACATGGTTTCAATGGCGCGACCATTCCTTGCGGATGCCGATTTCGTCGCCAAGGCAGAGGCGGGCCGCGCGGATGAAATCGCACCCTGCATCGCCTGCAACCAGGCCTGCCTCGACCACACGTTCAGCGGCAAGTTGACGTCCTGCCTTGTGAACCCGCGCGCCTGCCATGAAATCGAACTGGACTACGGGCCAACAGATACGCCAAAGCGCATCGCCATTGTCGGGGCCGGCGCGGCGGGCATGGCGGCGGCGATGACGGCTGCGGAGCGCGGGCACAAGGTGGTTCTGTTCGACAAGGCGGCGCAAGTCGGCGGGCAATTGAACATGGCCAAGCAGATCCCCGGCAAGGA
>CAZPJO010000387.1:0-2313 GCA_964586895.1 uncultured Roseicyclus sp. | reverse complement strand
GAAGAATTCATCGGCCTCGTCGATTGGTTCGCCACGATGATGACGCGGCATCAGATTGATCTGCGCCTGCAAACAACGCCCGCTGCCGCCGATCTGGATGGCTTTGATGAGGTGATCATTGCGACCGGCGTGCGCCCGCGCGATCCGGAGATCGACGGACAGGATGCGCCGAATGTGGTGAGTTACGTCGACGTGCTGGCGGGTCAGGCCCCGGTCGGCAAACGCGTGGCGATCATCGGGGCGGGCGGCATTGGCTTTGACGTGGCCGAATACCTGACCCACGCGGGTGATAGTCCAACCGAGGTGCCAGAGCTTTGGCGGCGCGAATGGGGCGTGGCCGATCCGGGCGAACATCGTGGAGGGTTGGCGCCCGAAGGACCGCGCCCGGAGCCCGCGGCACGTGAGGTGACGCTTTTGCAGCGCAAGGCAGAGAAGCCGGGCAAGCGTCTGGGCAAGACGACCGGCTGGATCCATCGCGCGAGCCTGAAGATGAAGAACGTCGCAATGGTCACGGGCGTGAATTACGAGCGGATAGACGCGGATGGCCTGCACGTGAGCTTTGGAGAGGCGCGCGACATGCCCACGTTCATTGCCTGCGATACGATTGTGCTATGCGCCGGGCAGGTGGTCGAGCGGTCGCTGGCCGATGCATTGATCGCGCGCGGCGTGACGCCCCATGTGATCGGAGGCGCAGATGTGGCCGCCGAACTGGATGCCAAGCGCGCGATTGATCAAGGCGTAAGGTTGGCGGCCGCATTGTAGGGGGGCCTTGCCCCCGTCGCCAAAGGCGATGGAGAGGAACGGAAATGCGCCCACGGCGCCCGTGTTAACAGGAGTGGCTAACCCAGCAGCTTGCTCAGGCCCAAGGCAACGCCCATGTCGCCCGAGACCTTCAACTTGCCCATCATGACACCGGTCATCGGGTTGAGTTTCCCTGTCAGCAGAAGGCCGAGGTTTTCCCGGCTGATCTTGATCGTGCAATCGGTGTCCTGATCTTGCGTTGTCGCCGCGTTGTCGGCCAGAACGATCACGCCCTCTTTCCCGCAGTCGAATTTGAGCGAGCCATCAAAGCTCTTTTCCGCCAACGCGGCATCAATGCGCTTGGCGATGTCTGCAAGATCCATTGGGCGGCTCCATGATCGGGTCCCCAACCGCTAGGGATCAAGGGGCAACGCGGCAAGGGCAAAACCCGGCACGTGCCTTAAATATCGCGCGCCATTTGCGCCTCTTCGCCATACATCACGCCGGTCGCGCGAAAACCCATGCGCTTGTAAAGCGCGATGGCCACGGCGTTGGACTTCACCACTTCGATCGACATGCGGTCTCGACCCCGCGCGCGGGCCCAATCAAACGCCCAGTCGATCGCGGCGGTGCCGTAGCCCTTTTGCTGATGCTCTTCGCCAATCATCAGCCGCCAGATCAGGATTGACTGCGGCTCATCCTCCGGCGCGGCGTCATCGACTTCGGTCATGTCGACCAACCCGATCATCCCCACGCGCACCAGCCCTGACCAAATCACAAAGGCATGGGCAGCCGCGTCATAGGCGGCCTCTGCGACGGTCACGGCATTGGGGGCCACGAAATCGCGTTGCGCGTCGTTGGGCCAAAGATCGAACAGTGCCCGGAGGTCCTCTTTCGTGACCGGCCGGACGCTGATGGTCATTTGAACTTGCGGTTCCGCGCGGCCAGGAGCTTCAGGCGCAGGGCGTTAAGCTGAATGAAGCCCTGCGCGTCGGTCTGATCGTAGGCGCCTGCGTCTTCCTCGAACGTCACATGCGCCTCGGAATAGAGCGAATGATCCGACCAACGGGCCACTGTGCGCGCGGCACCTTTGTAGAGTTTCACGCGGACCGTACCGGTCACATGTTCCTGCGATGTGTCGATGAGGGCCTGCAACATCTCGCGTTCGGGCGAGAACCAGAAGCCGTTGTAGATCAGCTCCGCGTAGCGCGGCATGATGGAATCCTTGAGGTGACCGGAGCCGCTATCAAGCGTGATCTGTTCGATCCCGCGGTGCGCCTCAAGCAGGATCGTACCGCCGGGCGTCTCGTAGATGCCGCGCGATTTCATGCCGACGAAGCGGTTTTCCACCAGGTCGAGAATCCCGATACCGTGCTTGCCACCCAGACGGTTCAACTCGGTCAGGATCGCAGCCGGGCTCATGGCCTGCCCGTTGATGGAGACCGGGTCGCCCTTTTCGAACCCGATTTCCACCATCTCGGGTGTATCGGGGGCGTCTTCGGGTCGGGTGATGCGTTGCAGCACGTAATCGGGCGCCTCTTCGGCCGGGTCTTCCAGGACCTTGCCCGCGGG
>CAZPJO010000386.1:0-2897 GCA_964586895.1 uncultured Roseicyclus sp. | reverse complement strand
CCCCCGCCTCGCTCATCGCCAGCGCGCCGACATGCTCCCCCGAAACCAAACGCGGCAAATACTTCGCCTTCTGCTCAGGCGTCCCGTTCAGATTGATCTGGTTCACGCACAGGTTCGAATGCGCCCCGTACGAAAGGCCAATCGACGCCGACACGCGGCTGATCTCTTCCACCGCGACCGTATGGGCCAGATACCCCATCCCCGCCCCGCCATGGGCCTCGTCCACGGTGATCCCAAGAAGCCCCAGCTCCCCCATCTCCGCCCACAATTCATTGGGGAACGCGTTTTCCCGATCGGTCTTCGCGGCCAGCGGCTTCACCCGCTCCTGCGCCCAGGAATGCACCATATCGCGCAGCGCAGTCACGTCCTCGCCAAGGTCAAACGTCATCGAACCCAGAAACATCGCATTCCCCTGCGCCAAGAATTGAACACTTGTTCATTTAACGCGAGACACGTCGCAAGTCAAAACCGTTCTATGCCCCGAAAAGGTCCCGTGCCCGCGCTGTGTCAACGCCCATCCGCCCCTGCCATCCCGCCAGTGGCAGCACAATGTCCGAGCGCGGCGCGCCTTTGAGCCGATGATGCGCCGCCCACCAATCGCGTTGCAGGCGCGGACCATCATACAACGCCACGCAATGCTCATTCGGCAAAACCCCGCATTCCGCCAGCGTCTGCAGAATGCCATGCCGCTTGTATTTGTCCGTCTTTTTCAAGATCCGCGCCTTGGCGATGCGCTTTTCCAAAGCACCGGGCATCTCGTCCGCCATGGCCTCCGCGATGCAGGCGAGAAGCGCGCGTAAAACGTCCCGGTCCACGTCGTCCACCTCCGGCTCGGGTAGGCTCAGCGCCTCTTCCCAGCGCACCAGAACGTGCTCCATCACCTCGTTCGACGAATGGCCGTCATGGGCCGTCGTCAACGCCCAACTGCGCGGGGCCACCTCCGGCGGCAGACCGCAAATCTCGCAATGCTGTGCGCCCTCATAGACGTGCGGCGCAAGGTGTCCGATGCGCAGATGATCCATCAAAACTGTCCGCCCCCGCGGAAACTTGCCGGACACCCCCGTCATAAAAAACGCGACAGCCCGCGACAATGGAAAATCCGCCCCGTCCCGCACCGAAATTGCGCGGCTGAGATGGTCGTCATGTGACAGACTTTCCATCGGATGCATCCCCTCGCAATGCGCACCACTCGCGCCCGAACCGATCCATACTAAACCCGAAAACGGACCGTCCGCCAATGCCAAGCGCAAGGCCCGGCCACGTCCAGACCGCCATTATTGGCGGCGGCATCAAGGGCGCCGCAGCGCTCTTATGGCTCGCGCGGCTAGGTCATGCTGACACGCTCCTGCCGGAACGGCGCAACCCTACGTCCGGCTCCACACCATCAACCGCGGCGAAAACACCGCCCACCTCCAACTCGCCTGCACCCCTTTCAACTTGCCAGCAAAACCTCGAGGGACATGCGCATCCCCCGGATGCGCATGGGGGGCAGCGCCCCCAAACACGCCCCTCACAATCCCGAGACCGCAATTGACGCACGCCCGCACATAGCGCTCAACTGCACCCCATGACTGACAAACCGTTCCGCTTCTTCGACAACCGCCTGAAATACCTCACCTTCGTGAACACAACGAATGAAAAGTGGCGCATTTCCGAACGTGTGGCCGGGGAAATCCACCACATCACCCCGCGCCCGCCCGCCCTGCGCGTCTTCGATGCCGGCATGGGCGACGGCACCGTGCTGGCCAACACCATGCGCGCACTGCACCAACGCCACCCGACGATCCCGCAATATATGGTCGGTAAGGAAATCAGCCTCGAGGACATCCGCCTCAGTCTCGATAAACTCCCCGACCGCCTTGTCGAACACCCCGCCTCCGTCATCACCATGACCAATCTTTTCTATGCCGAGGCCCCTTGGCTGACCCCCGCAAAACCCGCTGACGTTACGTGGAAACTCGTGGGCCTCAACGGCCAATCCTCCATCGGGTTTCAGGAACAACTCCGCGACCTCGATCCCTTCCTCGTCGAAAACTGGCAGGTCAAATCCTCCCCCAAAACCGGCAATCCGCTTTATGTCACCCCCACCGTCCTGGTCATTTACCGCGCCGATCACGCCTTCCTGCTCGATACCATCATTCCGCGCGAAGACACCGCCTACGCCGCCTACGACCTGATCCTCGCATCCCAACCCTGGCGCGCCCGCACGCCCGCACCGCTCAAGGCAAAATCCATCCTCGCGCCGCTCGCCCGCGCGCTGTCCCCCGGCGGCCGCATGCTGACCGTCCAAAGCGCAGGCGGCGACCCGGCCGAGGAAATCGTCAACGCCATCTGGCCCGACATCGACCTCTTTCCCGTCAACCGCTACGACCTGATCGCCGCGCTCAAAACCGAACTCGGCCCCGAGACGGCGCAGTTCGACCTCACCATTCCCTCCGGCGGCGATGCGCTCGTGTCCTACCGCATGCACACGCTCCCCGAAGAGGTCGGGCCATCGATTGGCACCTCCACCCTGTCGGCCGCCTGGAACGCCGCGACCTACGTGGCCCAAATCGACGACCAACTCCTCGACGAGGTGCAGGGCTCTACCCGTCACTTCGACATCACCGCCGACATCCTTCACAAATACGGCGGCCTGTGGTTCAACGACGAAGCCTTCACGATCACGCGGCTCGTCTGAGCGGGCTCAAGCCCCCGCCCCACGTCTCCACACGCCTAGGCACGTCCCCCGATCGCGAACTGCTCAATCCGGATCGCCGCAAACCTCCGCTCACAAGCCACGGGAATGGCCACTTTTCCCGCCAACAGCGTGCCATCTGAAAACACCACCCGCGCGCCCCGGGGGCGGGGGGGGGGGCGGGGGGGGGGGGGGCGGCGCGGGGGGGGGGGGGGGGGGG
>CAZPJO010000385.1:0-2905 GCA_964586895.1 uncultured Roseicyclus sp. | reverse complement strand
CTAGATGGGGGTGTTGCCCAACATCCCAAGCCCCAAACGCGACTTACCCCAAGTGTCTGTATCGGACGGGGGCAATACCCTTGGTCGGGCAATGCCCAAACGGGTTTTGCCCCCGTGGGCGAAACTCGCTGACGGGGGGCGATCCTACGAACGCGCGCGGGACCGGGAAGCTTTGGCTTTCCGGCTATTCGAGGGTGCGTGTAGGCGGATTCCGGGGGGCTGTCAAACCTAGCTGGTGCAGGTCGCGGTGAGGTCCACCACGTCGCCCGCCAGCATGTCGGCATCGGCATGCAGCGTGAACGACCGGCGCAGGTTCATCGCATCCCATTCGCCTTGGGTGACGGGGGGCGTGGTCGTGGGCCGGGTTCCGGGCGCGCCGAAGAGGGTCAGGGCCATGGGGCCATCGAAATCCTGCCCGGCAAAGGACAGGCCTTCGACCTCGTAGGCGTAGACGCCGGTCAGGTCGGCGGCGGACCCCCGAGAGGTGGTGATCAGCGTCCAGACGCGCCCCGTGATGCCGTCGCCGATGGTCATCTGGCCGGTGGCGTAATGGGCCATGGTGCCGCCTTCCTGCCGGAAGGTTTCGCCGTTGGTGACGAATTGGGCCTGCCCCGCAAGCTGCGTGCCGGGGGCGATGAAGCCCACGCCCTGGGTCACTTCGATGGTGAAGTCGAGGGTGCAGGTCTGCGCCGCGGCGGGGGCGGCGATTGCGATTGCGAATGTGGTCAGGATCCAGCGCATGGGCCGAGGATAGCACGGAACCGCCCCCCGCCATAGGCCGGGGGACATTGTCGTGTTTCGGGTTAGCCGGTGAGCTGCCCGCGATGGGCATAAAGGCAATATGCGGCCAGCAGCCCCAGCGTTGCGGCCGGGAGCGGCGAGGGCCCCAGCACCAGAAGGTGGAACGCGACGGCGGCGATCATCGTGGCCAGAAGCAGGGCCGCGCCAATGGCTTGCCGTCCCGGCACCCAGAGCAAGGCCGCACCGGCAATTTCCACGGCGCCGGTGACATAGCGGAACCACTGCCCCCAGCCGATGGCCTCGAACGTGGCAACCATCATCTCGGCACCGATCAGCTTGGCGGCCCCGGCGGCGACAAAGGCCAGCGTCAAAAGCGCTTTGACGCCCAAAAGGATGTATCGGGTCATGGTGGTTCCCTTCAAGGTCAGGCCGCGAGGGCGTCAAGTTGCGCCGTGGCCTTGGCGAGGCTGGCGTCGGCATCGACCATCAGGCGGTCGGCGGTCACAAGGGTGACATCTTCGATCCCGATAAAGCCAAGAACGTGGCGGATGTAGCCGGTGGCGAAGTCGATGTCGGACCCGGCCTCGGTGCCGCCGGAGGCGACGACGACGATGGCGCGTTTGCCCGACAGCAGGCCCTTGGGTCCGGTCTCGGTGTATTGGAACGTCACCCCGGCGCGGGCGATCTGATCGATCCAGGCTTTCAGAGCGGCGGGCACACCGAAATTGTAGATCGGCAGGCCGATGACAAGCGTGTCGGCGGCGGTGACCTCGGCGATGAGCGCATCGGAAAGCGCCAGGGTCTCGACCTGTTCGGGGGTGCGTTGATCGGCGGGGGTGAAATTGGCCCCGACCCAGGCCTCGTCGATCAGGGGCAGGCCCTGGGCGAGATCGCGGGTGATGGTCCGCGCAGGGGCAAGGTGGGAGATCACCTTGTCGGTCAGGTCGCGGGACACGGAGCCTTCGCGGCGGGCGGAGGCGTCGATGCGCAGAGCGATATTGGTCATGTGTCGGGTCCTTGGTGAGGGAGGGGGATGCGTGATGTGGTGTCGGGAAGGTGGCTGCGTGCGCAGAGAAAGGCAATTTGGCGAAACTGCATCTATTCTGTGCATTTTTGCAAAGTTGTGATCCGCGCTGGCGTTGCGTTCTTCGATTTGTGCGCGCATGGTCGGAAAAATGCCTGTTTTTGTGAGGGAGCGCACAGAGGCCATGGACAATTGGGACGAAGTCCGCACCGCATTTCAGGTGGCGAAATTGGGCACTGTTTCGGGCGCTGCGGACGCGCTCGGGGTGCACCACGCCACGGTGATCCGCCATATCGATGCGTTGGAGGGGCGGTTGGGCGCGAAATTGTTCCAGCGCCACGCGCGCGGCTACACCGCGACCGAAGCCGGGCAGGATTTGCTGGCGGTTGCGGGGCAGACGGACGATCAATTCAGCCAGCTTGTGAGCCGCATCAAGGGGCGCGGTGATGAGGTGACCGGCGATCTGATCGTGACGTCGCTTGGGGAATTGTCGCCGCTTCTGGTGCCGACGGTGGCGCGGTTTCAGGAAAAGCACACGGATTTGCGCGTGCGCCTGATCTCGGACACGCGGTTGTTCCGGTTGGAATATGGCGAGGCGCATGTGGCGATCCGGGCGGGCAAGCTGCCCGATGAGCCGGACAATGTCGTGCAGCCGTTCTTTACCCAGACCCTGAAACTGGTGGCGAGCAAGGGGTATGTGGACCGGTTCGGCCCGCTGACCGGGGACAATGTCGGCGAGCACCGCTTTGTCGGGTCCACCGAAGAGACCCCGCGCGCCCCGTTTTTCAGATGGCTGAACGACAACGTGCCCGCATCCACGATCTTTTTCCGCGCCTCGTCGATGGCGGCGGTCAAGGAGGCGGTGGTGTCGGGGATCGGGATCGGGTTCGTGGCGTCGTGGGACATGGACCGGACCGAGGATCTGGTGGAGATGTTGCCGCCGCTGGAGGATTGGACGGCCAAGATCTGGTTGGTGACGCATATGGACCTGCACCGGACGGCAAAGGTGCAGACCTTCGTGAAGCACCTCAAGGATGAAGTGAAATCCTGGACGATTGCCTAGGGCAGTGGTGAGCCCGGCACAGGCCATGGCGATGGGTGGCATACGGAGGAGGGGGGGGGGGGGGCCCCCCCCCCCCC
>CAZPJO010000384.1:0-2917 GCA_964586895.1 uncultured Roseicyclus sp. | reverse complement strand
GTCGATGCCGATGGCCCGCAGGGAGCCGAGGTAGAGGTCCTGCAGGTCGGGCGGCGAGGGTTTGATGAGCACCTGGTATTGGTAATAATGCTGCAAGCGGTTGGGATTTTCGCCGTAGCGCCCATCGGTTGGCCGGCGCGAGGGCTGCACATAGGCCGCTGTCCAAGGCTTGGGGCCGAGCGAGCGCAGGGTGGTCGCCGGGTGGAAGGTGCCCGCGCCGACTTCCATGTCGTAGGGTTGCATGATCGCGCAGCCCTTTGCGGCCCAATAGGATTGCAGCCTCAGGATGATCTCCTGGAACGAACGGGGGGTGGTGGGGTCGGCCATGTGGGGCACTCCGGGTCGCGGGGGCAGGTCGCGGGTTCGGCGCCTGACTAGACCCGCGCGCGGCAGGGGTCAACGCGCGCCCGCATCCCCCCCGCAACAGGGTTGTCCCATCTGCGCCACGCCCTGTGGAAAACTATCGCGAAACAGGGTGCATTTGGGCGCATCCAAAGATAAGTTCGCGGCTGGAGCGCCCTGGGCCTGCCTTCACGGGCCTGCCTTCACAGGTCGGGCGCAATGACACGGGTTAAGCACAGGGTTTCGATAACACTCATGGTGAAGCGATTTTTGCCGGGCCTTCTGGCCCTGACGTTTGTGGCCGTCTCAGGCCTCATGATTTCCGCAACGGCGCAAGCTCAGGCGCAGGACCGCGTTTGGGTGCAGATCGAGGCGCACCAGACCCAGGCTGCCGCCGAAGAGCGCATGCGCGCCTATACGCAGCTGGTCGAGAATGTGAACGGGTTTCGCGCCACAACAGGCCTTTATGCCATCGGCCTTGGCCCCTACGAGCGCGAGCTGGGGCAGTTGGTGTTGCAGCAATTGCTGGCGCAGGGGCTGATCCCGCGCGACTCGTTTATCGAAGACGGCGGCCTTTACGCGACGCAATTCTTTCCTGTGGGCGTGAACACGCTTGACGGGGACGCGGCCGTGGTCGCGGAAGAGGCCCCGGAAGAAGCGGTCGAGGAAGAGATCGTCGACGGGCCGGTGGTTATAGAAGACGCGGTTGTGGAAGACGCGGTCGTGGAAGAGGCGGCTGTCGAGGAAGAGGCCGCACCCGAGCCGGAGGTCGTGCTGGAAGAAACGCCGCAGGAAGCGCGCCAGTCGGAAGGGCAATTGACCCGGGAGCAGCGCGACGAACTTCAGATCGCCCTGCAATGGTTCGGCTTTTACACCGGCGGGATCGATGGCCAGTTCGGCCCGGGCACGCGTGCGTCGATGTCGGCCTATCAGGAAGCCCGTGGCATGGAAGTGTCCGGCGTTCTGACCACCCGCCAGCGGGCGCAATTGCTGGAAGAATACAATGGCGAGCTGTCCGCGCTCGGGATGCAGAACATCCTTGATCAGCGCGCGGGCATCCAGATCGACCTGCCAATGGCGATGGTGGATTTCGACAGCTACAATTTCCCCTTCGCGCAATACGAGACCATCAACGACAGCGGCGTGCGCGTGCTTCTGATCAGCCAGCCAGGCGATCGGGCGACGTTGTTCGGCCTGTATGAAATCATGCAGACGCTTGAGATCGTGCCGCTGGAGGGCGAACGCCAACGGCAAGGCGACAGCTTCCTTCTGACCGGTCAATCGTCCAGCTTGCGCAGTCACACAGAGGCGCGCCTTGTGGGCGGTGCGGTCAAGGGCTTCACCCTGATCTGGGAGCCGTCGGCCGACGCGCAGATGGAGCGCGTCCTGCCGATGATGCAGTCGAGCTTTGCCGCCGTTCAGGGCACGCTTGATCCCGCCGCGGTTCCCGAAGGCCTCGACGAAAGCATCGACATGGTTTCGGGCCTGACGGTGCGCACGCCCGATATTGTGCGCACGGGCTTCTTTCTGGATGCGCAGGGCACGGTCCTGACCACGACGGAAGTGGCCGGGCAATGTGATCAGATCCTGATCGACAACGTCTATCCCTCGTCGGTTGTTTACCGCGACAACGCGCTCGGCATCGCGGTGTTGCAGCCCAATCAGGCGCTGGCCCCGCTTGGGTTTGCGCGGCTGGCCGATACACCGGGACGCCTGCGCGCGGATATCGCGGTGGCGGGCTATCCGTTCGGCGGCGCGCTTTCGGCGGCCTCGACCACCTTCGGCACGCTGGCCGAGTTGCGCGGTGTGAACGGCGAGACCAATGTGCAGCGCCTGGAGGTTGCCACCGCCGACAGCGAGGCCGGTGGCCCGGTTCTGGATGTGACCGGCAATGTGATCGGTATGGTGCTGCCCGGCACGGTCGAGGGCCGCACGCTTCCCGAAGAGGTCACGCTTGCCCTGCGGGCCGATCAACTGGTCGGTCTGTTGCAGGAGGCGGGCATCGCATTGACGCTGGCGCAGCCGTCGGGCGCGCTCAACCGCGAGAACCTCAGCCGCGAGGCCGCAGACATGACCGTGCGGATCAGCTGCTGGAACTGAGCAATGCGGGCACATGACCACGAAAGGCCAGGCCAGGTGCCCGGCCTTTTCATCTGCGCGACCGCGACCCGATTGATGTTTCGCTTCGCGTCCCCTTCCCCTTGCAGCCCTCCGATATATGTTGCATCCCGACGAAAACATCCGACGAATTTGAGGGCACCATGGCCGACGGCAGCAGCTTGAACATCGATGCAAAACCGACCGAGGACTTTTCGGTCCGGGAGGTTTTTGGCATCGACACTGACATGACGATCAAGGGTTTTGCCGAGCCGACCGACCGGGTGCCCGAGATTGACAGCACCTATAAATTCGACCCCGACACCACGCTGGCGATCCTTGCAGGCTTTGGCCACAACCGCCGCGTGATGGTGCAGGGCTACCACGGCACCGGTAAATCAACGCATATCGAACAGGTCGGCGCGCGGCTCAACTGGCCCACCGTGCGGGTGAACCTTGACAGCCACATCTCCCGGAT
>CAZPJO010000383.1:0-2926 GCA_964586895.1 uncultured Roseicyclus sp. | reverse complement strand
CCGGGGTCATCCGCGCCGCGCGCCGTGCGGGAAAGATCGTCACCACGAACGAAAGCCCAAGCGACATCGCCATCGCGGTCAACACGTCCCCCCCCTCCAGCCGCGCGGGCAGCGCCGAGATAAGGCGCACCGAAGGGTCCCAGACCCCGCCCCCCGCGACCCAGTTCACGAACGAGAAAATCGGGTCGATCCAGATCGCGAAGGCACAGCCCAAAAGCACCCCCATCACCGTCCCCGCCACCCCGATGGCCGAGCCGCAGATGAAGAACACCCGCAAGATCGCGCCCTCGCTCAACCCGATCGTGCGCAGGATCCCGATGTCGCGCGACTTGTTCTTCACCAACATGATCAGCCCCGTCACGATGTTCATCGTCGCGATCAGCACGAGGATCGACAGGATGATGAACATGATATTGTCCTCCATCTGCAACGCCCTGAGATACGCGCCCGAACTGTCCTCCCAGGTCCAGATCTGCACATCGCCGCCCGCCTGCAACAGGGGCAGAACGTATTGGCTGATGCGCTCGGGCTCGGCCACCGTCACCTGCACCTCGTCGGCCACGCCGTCGCGGTTGAAATAGGTCTGCGCCGCATCGAAGGGGATGTAGACGCGGGTCCGGTCGATGTCGAAACGCCCGACCTGAAAGATATAGGCCACCTGGAAACTCGACACCCGGGGCGAGGTGCCGAACGCGGTGCGCGCCCCATCGGGCGAGATCAACCTGATGCTGTCGCCGACATTGGCCCCCAATTCGCGCGCCACGCCAGACCCGATGGCGATGCCCGGCCCCATCGCCTCGCCCTGCGGCTGCCCGAACTCCGAAAGCGCGCCGCGGCTCCATTCCGGGTCGGCAACCAACGGGATCGCCGAAAGATCCTCGGGCGAGATCCCTATAACCTCCACGCCCGCATTGCGCCCGCGATACGCCGATAGAACCTGCCCGCGGATCACCGCCGCCGCATGCTCCACCCCCGCAACGCCGCGCACGGCCGTGGCCACTTCGGCGTAATTTTCCATCGTACGGTCAAGCTGGCCTGCGGCGTTCTGCTCGGCGATGTCATAGACCGCCACATGCGGGTTCGCGCCCAGGATGATACCGACGAATTCGTAGCGGAACCCCGACCGCACGGCGAGCGTCGCGATCAACGCCATCACCGCCAGCGCGATGCCCAGGAAACTGATCCACGTCATCACCGAGACGCCCCCCTCGGCCCTGCGCGCGCGCAGATACCGCCAGGCGATCAGAAACTCGTATTTCGAAAACGGGGCGGGGGTTGCCATATGCTCGTGCCTTTTACGGTCGTTGGCGCAACCTCGCCATTCCAGCGGCCAAGTCAACCGAAACCCTTGTGCTATTGATCAATCGGCGTATCGTCGATGGGACTCGCGGAAAGGATACACCATGAAATTGGGGGCATTTTCGATGTCATTGTCGGTGGCCGACCTCGGCGTCTCGCGCGATTTCTACGAAACCCTCGGATTTTCGGCGATGGGTGGCGACGCGGACCACGGCTATCTGATCATGAAAAACGGCGACACGCTCATCGGTCTGTTTCAAGGCATGTTCAAAGGCAACATGCTGACCTTCAACCCGGGCTGGGATCAGAACGCCGAAAACCTCGATACATTCGACGACGTGCGCACCATCCGCGACGCCGTGGCCCGCGCCGGGCACCCCGTCGAACAGGATCAGGGCGGCCCCTCCGGCCCGGGCAGCTTCGTCACAAGCGACCCCGACGGCAACGTCATTCTCATTGATCAACACCGGTAACACCGCCATGGATGCCCCCAACGCCGCTGCGATTTACCAGCAGTTTCTCGATGACGTGGGCCAGGCCATCGCCAATCGGGATTTCGCTGCATACAAGGCTCGCTACGTGCTTCCCAACCGGTTGATCGCCGTGCAGACCACCCTCGTGATCGAAACCGAAGACGACCTGCAAACCCTGTTTCGCAACATGTGCCATGTTCTGGAACTCAAGACCGTCCGGGCACCATCGCGCGCCTGTTATGCGGCCGAGTTCAGCGATGCGGGCCGCACGATTCATGGCGCCCACACCAGTTGGCTGGTCAGCCAGACCGAACAAATCCGGCAAAGCTACAAGGCACGCTCCACCTTGATCCTGTGCGACGACAACATCTGGCGCCTGAGTGCCAGCCAATATGAGGACAGCGGCGGCATCCTTCCCAATCAGGTCGTCTCCATGACCGCCCCCATCCCGTCAAAGCCAACCGAAAACGATTGATCATACCGGCCCACCGCCCGCCAAAGCCGGGGCCGGCGCGGCGACGTTGCGTCACCCGCCTTGACGCGCCAGTGCTTTCGCGCCCAATTGAAAATCCCGCCAAGGACGAAATCCATGTTCCAAGCCGCCATCACCGGTTCGGGTGTCTTCACCCCCGCGCTCAGCATCTCCAACGACGAACTGGTAGTGGCCTTCAACGCCCATGCCGACCGCTGGAACGCCGATCACGCCGCCGAAATCGCCGCTGGAACGCAGGAGGCGATGGCCCATTCCTCCTCCGATTTCATCCACGCCGCCTCCGGCATCGAACGGCGTTATGTGCTGGACAAGGACGGCATCCTCGACCCCGATACCATGCATCCCTGGCTGCGTGAGCGGTCGATGGACGAGATCTCTGTCATGGCCGAAATGGGCGTCGATGCCTGCCGCAAGGCGCTCGATATGGCCGGTGTGGTGCCGGGCGATGTGGATGCGGTGATCTGTGCCGCATCGAACCACGAACGCGCCTACCCCGCCATCGCCATCGAGATCCAGCAGGCGCTTGGAACCGGGGGCTTCGGCTTCGACATGAACGTCGCCTGTTCCTCGGCCACCTTCGGGATACAGGCCGCCGCCGACATGGTCCGCTCCGGCTCCATCCGCCGCGCGCTGGTGGTGAACCCCGAGATCTGCTCGGCCC
>CAZPJO010000382.1:2661-2929 GCA_964586895.1 uncultured Roseicyclus sp. | reverse complement strand
TCCAGTAGAGGTGCAAAGCCTTCGTGACCGAGATGCGTAACTCCGGGACTGTGCCGAGAAGCGCAGAGGCCTCGACGGGGTCGGGCTGGTTCGTCGAGGTTGGTATGGCCTCGACACGCTCCACAACCTCTCCAACCGGCAGCTTGGCGACTGCGCCCGCGTCAAGATAGCGAAACCCTCGCACCCGGGCCAGGTCCCGCGCTGCTTCGTAGCGCGCCTCCGCGTCTGCGCTGTTTCCGGCCAGCCGCGCCTCCCATGCCTCAATCAT
>CAZPJO010000382.1:0-2651 GCA_964586895.1 uncultured Roseicyclus sp. | reverse complement strand
GTCTCAGAGTCGGTGTGCAAGCTGATCCAGACAGTTTCGCGCGGCTCAACATCACGGTACCGGCGCGGGACGCGGCGGCGGAGGTGGTAGAGACGGCCTCTTTTTGCGATGCTCATGACGGAGAAATCCCGCGTTTGTGCAGCAAAATGTGTAGCAAAATGTGCAGCAAATCAAGCGGACCGAGAGACGTCGTAAGCGCGAAAACGTCGAAAAATACCCTACTACCAGATAGTTAGGATAATTCCGATTCATGGAAAATGGCGGAGGAGGTGGGATTCGAACCCACGGTACGCTTTCACGCACGCCGGTTTTCAAGACCGGTGCATTCGACCACTCTGCCACTCCTCCGGCGGATCGGGTCAGCCATGGCGATACTGTGACATCTGTGATTCTGAAACCCGCCCCGTGACCCCCGAATTTACAAGCCACCTTTTCAGACGCGAATCACTGCGCTATCGTACCCCTATACAGGTGCGTTCCGAAAATCGGGGCGCGGGCCGGCAACGACCGGACACAACAGATAAAACACTTCAAAAACACCGCGCAAACCCCGCGTGGGACCAGAGCAGAGATGAGCAGTATGACACAAAACCGCCCCACGCCCCGCGTCCGTCTGGCGCTTGCGCTTGTGCCGCTGATGGCCCTGTCCGCCTGCATGGGCGAGAACGGTGAATTCGGCGACTTTTTCGGTTCCCGCAACGCCGAGGCCGATGGACCCGCTCCGATCGGTGCCACCCGTCTGGTGGAACGCGATGTCGAAGCGCCTGAAATCTTTGAAGAAACCGCCGAAGGCCTGTGGGATGGACGCCCCTCGCTTGGCGGTGTCTGGGTCGCGCATCCCGATGTCGGCGACCCCGAACGCGTGATCATCCGCAATGACGAAAACGGCCGCTTCGTGATCGGCGCGCTCTTCCGCCGTGAACGCGACAACCCCGGACCCGACCTGCAGATTTCGTCCGATGCCGCCGCAGCCCTTGGGGTTTTGGCCGGTGACCCGACCCTGCTCAACGTCACGGCGCTGCGCCGCGAAGAGGTGGCCGAAACCGCCGAAGCCGCCCCCGATGCGCTGGCCCCCGGCGCGGCAGGCGACGACGCACTTGTGTCCGGCGAGCAAATCGCGGCCTCCGCCGGGGCCGCCGAAATCACCGCCACGCCCCTTGATGGCGCGGACGACATCGCAACCACGGCCGCCGCCGCAATCGCGGCCGCCGCACCCGCGCCGAGCACCGATCCGGCACCCGAGACCGCGCCCGTGGCCGCGCGCACACCGGCCCCCACCGCCGATCTCGACCGCGCCTTTGTTCAGATCGGGATCTTCTCTGTGCAAGAAAACGCCACCAACACCGGGCAGGCCTTGCGCAATGCCGGGCTAGAGCCCACAATCTATGATCAGTCGAGCAATGGTGGCCAGTTCTGGCGCGTTGTTGTGGGCCCCGCTCAAAGCGAAGCCAACCGCGATGCGATCCTTGCAAGTGTCCGGGAGCTCGGCTTTGACGATGCTTATTTCGTAAGTCGATAGGACGCCATGCACAGCGCATTTCTGATCAGGCCCGCCGCGACACTCCTCGCGGCGGTTTTGTTTTTGCTCACCGCCATCTCACACATCGCAGCGCAAGGCTACGACACACAGGCCCGCGCGGCTTGGGTCTATGACCACACTTCCGGTCAGGTCCTGATGGAGCTTGATGCCAACACCGCCCTGCCGCCGGCCTCGATGTCGAAGCTGATGACGCTTCTGATGACGTTCGAGGCCCTGCGCGACGGGCGTCTGACGCTGGAGACCCGCGTGCCCGTGTCGGAGCACGCGATGAGCTTCGGCGGCTCAACCATGTTTCTCAACACCCAGGACCGCCCCACCATAGAAGAGCTGATCCGCGGCGTCGTGATCGTGTCGGGCAACGATGCCTCGGTCGTTTTGGGCGAAGCGCTCAGTCCCGATGGCACCGAAGAAGGCTTCGCCGAGTTGATGACGCAGCGCGCGCGGCAATTGGGCATGATGAATTCCACCTTCCGCAATGCCTCCGGCTGGCCCGCCGATGGCCACCGCATGTCGATGCGCGACCTCGGCATTCTCGCCGTGCGCCTGATCGAGGAATTCCCCGAATATTACGGCTACTTCGTCGAGACCGAATTCGATTACGAAAACCGCTCGCCCGCCAACCGCTTCAACCGCAACCCGCTTCTGGGTCTGGGCATCGGCGCGGACGGGCTGAAAACCGGCCACACGCAGGAGGCGGGCTTCGGCCTCGTCGGCTCCGCGATGCAGGGCGACCGCCGCGTGAGCTTCGTGATCACCGGCCTGCCCTCCGCCGAGGCACGCGCGACGGAATCCGAGCGCCTTGTGACATGGGCCTTCCGCCAATTCGTCATGCGCGATCTGGTGGAGCAGGGCGTCGAACTTGCCCGCGCGCCCGTCTTCATGGGCGCCGAGGAAAGCGTCGGTCTCGCCCCCGCTGAAGGGTTGGAAATGCTCGTGCCCGCGCTTCTCGACCCCGAAATCTCGGCCAGCGCCACTTACACCAGCCCCCTGCCCGCCCCCGTGACCGAAGGCGACGTGGTGGGCGAATTGCACATCGTGCAGGGCGTTCTGGGTGTCGAGGCCCGCGTGCCGCTGGTCGCGATGGCCGATGTGCCGCGCGGCGGGCCGATGG
>CAZPJO010000381.1:0-2933 GCA_964586895.1 uncultured Roseicyclus sp. | reverse complement strand
ATCAAAGGCATCGGCGCGGCCTGCATCGCGCTGGACACGCCCATCGTCTCGGGCAACGTCTCGCTCTACAACGAAACCGATGGCACCGGCATCCTGCCCACCCCGACCATCGGCGCGGTCGGTCTACTCGATCACGTCGATGACCTGATCTCCGGCACGGCGCGGGACGGTCACATGCTCCTCCTGATTGGCGAGACCCATGGCCACCTCGGCCAATCCGCCCTACTGGCCGAAGTCTTCAATCGCGAAGACGGCGACGCGCCAACCGTCGATCTGGAGGCCGAGCGTCGCAACGGCGATTTCATTCGCGACCACCGGGACTGGATCGGCGCCTGCACCGACCTCTCCGACGGCGGCCTCGCGCTCGCCGCGTTCGAACTGGCCGAAGCCGCCGATTGCGGCGTCACGCTGGACGAGGCCGACACCGCGTCGCTCTTTGGCGAGGATCAGGCCCGCTACCTGATCTCCACTTCCTTCGACAAGGCCGAGGCCCTGATGATCGCCGCCGGTCGCGCCGGCGTGCCCATCGTCACCGTTGGCAAAGTCGGCGGCGACAGCGTCAAGATCGGCACCTCCGAGGCGACCCTAGCCGAGCTCACAGACGCCTTCACGACCACCTTCGCCACCACCTTCGCTTAACCGACCCAAGGCCTAAATACGCCCCTCTTTGCTTTCCCAATCCCTCGGGGAACGCGAAGGGGCTGGCCCCTCTCTCCTGCGGCCCGGCCCCCGCGGCACGGGCCGTCTCCTTGCGCGACGCACAAAAACCCATGCCCAATCGGCACAATTCCCGCGCTCTGCCCGCTTGCGGCCAGCCAAACCGCGCCCTACATTTCCACTACGTACTCCGAAGGACACGCGCCCCATGCCCATGCAAGCCACCGAAATCGAAACGCTCCTGCGCGAGAGCTTCCCCGATGCGCAAATCGAGGTCGCGGGTGACGACGGCGTGCATATGTCGGCCATGGTCATCGACGAGAGCTTCCGCGGCAAAAACCGTGTCCAACAACAGCGCGCGGTCTACGCGGCCTTGAAAGGCAAGATGGATGGCCCCGCAGGCGAGTTGCACGCGCTGGCCCTGACGACGAAAGCGCCGGAATAGCCGCCATGGAGAATGAACTCCCAGCAGACTACACAGGCGCCTCCGACTACGTCTTCACCGCAGCGGAGGCTTGGCCTTACATCATGGCAATCTTGGTGTTGATTACCGTCATCGGTGTGGTCGCAATCATATGGGCCCAAGGTCGATCTTCGGGCCGCAATGGCCCACCCAAAGCACGAGGGACCGAACCGGGTCAGGGCTCAACACTCGTCCACGCCGCAAGCCTCAACCCATCCTACGGCAATAGCTTCGGGGAGAGTTCCCGCACCTGGTCCGTGCCAAAAGACCCCCAACAATATGCCAAGGGCATGATGCCCGGAAACCGAAAGTGAACGCCCCATGAAATCCTTCCTCCACGGCGCCATACTCGCGCTTCTCGGGCCCCTCGCCCTCCTGTTCCGCCCCACCCGGCGGCAACTCACCCCCATTCCCATCCGCACAGACGACCAAAGGATTCCGCCCCATGAGCGCTGAAGATCAGATCAAGCAAACCATCACCGACAATTCCGTGGTGCTGTTCATGAAAGGCACCAAAGAGATGCCCCAATGCGGCTTCTCCTCGCGGGTTGCGGGTGTGCTCAACTACATGGGCGTCGATTTCGCCGATGTGAACGTATTGGCGGACGAAGAGCTTCGGCAGGGGATCAAGGATTTCTCCGATTGGCCCACTGTCCCGCAGCTTTACGTGAAGGGCGAGTTCGTCGGCGGATGCGATATCGTCACCGAGATGACCCTGTCGGGCGAATTGGACACGATGTTCACCGACAACGGCGTGACCTTCGACAAAGACGCCGCCGATAAGATCCGCGAAGCCAACGGGTAAGCGCTTGCTTTAAAACATGAAACGGGCGCTCCAATCGGGGCGCCCTTGCTCATTACCTGCCCGCCTCGTCCGCGATCACGGCGCGCAGAACCGCGTCGGATTGCAGCCCGACAATCCGCGTCCGCCCGATGACAAGCGATGGCGTCCCGGGCAATTGGAACAGGCCCGCCAAAGCCCGATCCTCAGCCAACCGCGCCTCAACCCCCGCGCCGTCGAGATCCGCGCGGAATTGCGCGCCGTCCAACCCAAGCGCCTCAGCCAACGGCCGAAGGGCCTCCGCCACCGTGACCGATTGCGCCCGCTGCAATCTTTGGCGCATCGCCTCCGCCGCGCCTTGCCTCCCTGCGGCAAGCACCGCGCGCGCGGCCAAGTCCGATGCCGCACCGAACAACGGATATTCCCGTGTTGTCAGGGTGATCCCCTCCAACGCCTGCAATCGCGGCTCCAACAGACGGCACAGCGGGCATCGGATATCGGTGAAATACGTGACCGGAACCGGCGCGCCGCCCGTCCAGCCCGACAACAGCAAGGCGGACGCCTCCGCGCGCACCCGCGCCTCCACCGCCGCATCGCGGGCCGGTGGCGCGTCAAGGCCCAACAACACCGCGCCGCCCGCTCCGCCGCCCGTCACCTCGCCGCCAAGTGTCAGGCGCCGGAACCCCGGCACCGGATCAAACGGCGCGAACGCAAGCGCGGGCGTCCGGCCCCAGGTCCACGGACGCGCGACAATCGCCCAGGCCCCCCCAAAGATCAGCGCCCCTTTGACAAGCCCGCGCCGGTCCATCACCCCTTCTTGGTCTCGCCCTTCCTCACATGCTTGTTGAGCCGTGAGGGCGTGGATTTCTTCCGGTTCTTGTAAGGGTTATCGTCGGATTGGCTGCGCATCCAAAGCCGGATCGGCGTGCCGGGCATGTCGAAATCCTCGCGCAAACCGTTCACCAGATAGCGCGAATAAGCCTCCGGCAGTTTGTCGGGCAGCGAACACATCACCACAAACCCCGGCGGCCG
>CAZPJO010000380.1:0-2937 GCA_964586895.1 uncultured Roseicyclus sp. | reverse complement strand
TCGTCGAGGGGCCGAATTTCGAATTCGCCACAGAGACCCGCGAAGAGCTTTTCTACGACAAGGAAAAGCTTCTCGATAACGGCGAGCGCTGGGAAGCGGCGATTGCCAAGAACCTAGAGCTGGATGCGCCGTACCGATGAGCGATCAGAACCCTTTCGAGGCGCTGTTCAAGCAGACGCAAGACATGACGCAGGAATGGCTGAAGTCCGTGAACCCTGCGATGGCGTCGTTCAACCCGGCCTCGATGGACAAGATGTGGCCGACGGTGCCGTCCGAGATGCTGGAAGCCTTCATGGGCAAGCAGTTCAATCCCGGCGGGCTAGACGCGAAAACGCGGCTTTTGTTGACGCTTCTGGGCCTGACGGTGCAGGGCGCGGTGGCAGAAGCGCAAATCCGGTTGACCGTGCGCCACGCGATTGAGGTCGGCGCGACCGAGCAGGAAGTGGCCGAAACCATCGGCATGGGGGCAATGTTTGGCGGCGTGCCGGCGATGAACAAGGCCATGGGCCTCGCGCAGCAGGCGATCCAGGGGGATGAGGCATGACAGTAGCTGATTTCACGTTCTACCTGTTCGCGCTGTCGGTGATCATCGGCGGGCTGTTCACGGTGGTCTCGAAAAACCCGGTGCACTCGGTGCTGTGGCTGATCCTGTCGTTCCTGAGCGCTGCGGGCCTGTTCGTTTTGCTTGGGGCGGAATTCGTGGCGATGCTTCTGATCATTGTCTACGTCGGCGCGGTCGCGGTTCTGTTCCTGTTCGTGGTGATGATGCTCGACGTCGATTTTGCCGAGCTGAAGGCGGAAATGGCGAAATACGTGCCGGTCGCGGGCCTGATCGGCGTGGTGTTGTTGATGCAGCTGACGCTGGCGTTCGGGTCCTGGGAGTTCTCCGAAGGCGTCGACGCGCGCCTGGGCAATCCGGCCCCGCCGCTTGACGTGGCGCACAACACGCAGGCGCTCGGCCTGATCCTTTACGACGAATATTTCATGGTGTTCCAGATGTCGGGCCTGATCCTTCTGGTGGCGATGGTGGGGGCGATCGTCCTTACGCTGCGCCACCGCGTGGACGTCAAGCGCCAGAGCCCCGTCGCCCAGATGATGCGCGATCCGGCAAAGGCCATGGAATTGAAAGATGTGAAGCCGGGGCAGGGGCTCTGACACGGGGCGCGAGCCAGACGAAGACGAGACGCAGACGGGGCCTCGGGCCCGAAGGAACGACAAGAATGAAGACGGCTATGGGACAGACATTGGCGATTGCCGCGGCGCTTTGTGCGTTCGCGGCACAGGCCATGGCGTGTACGCCCATTTTCGATGAGCGCAGCCCGATGCAGGTGCGGATGGAAAGCCGACCGGTGGCGCAAGATGCGCAATGCCGGATGATCAATGGTGGGGTCTACGACAATTTGTCGTTGGGGCCGGCCGAAAACCTGGACAATGGACGTATCGCGCAGGCAATTGGAACGGATGGCACGGCTGTTGTTGTGGTGGATTGCGCAACGCGCGAGGCGACGATCCTGCGTGGGCCGATCATCGCGCAGGGCGAAACAACCTGTGGGCCCTATTTTGAATTTGGCGCAATAGCGAGCGTGGTGCCGCTTACCCAAGGCGCAGACCTGCATGAGTTGGTGCGATTGGCCGAGGCGCGCGGCGCGTCCGAGCTGAACCCGCTTGAGTATTTCTTCGAGTTTTCGCTCGCGTGGCAATCCGATAGGCATCCGGTCCCGCGGCGTGATCGGTTCAATCTTCTGTGCGGGTGCGCCCGTTACTACCCAGAATCCGCAGGTGCGAGTTAATGACCATAGGCCTTGAACATTACCTGACGGTGGCGGCGGCGCTGTTTGTCATTGGCATTTTCGGTATCTTCCTGAACCGGAAGAACGTGATCATCATTCTGATGTCGCTGGAATTGATGCTGCTGAGCGTCAACATCAACCTTGTGGCGTTCTCCTCGTTTCTGGGCGATCTGACGGGGCAGGTGTTTACCTTGTTCATCCTGACGGTTGCGGCGGCCGAGGCCGCGATTGGCCTGGCCATCCTTGTGTGTTTCTTCCGCAATCGCGGCACGGTCGACGTGGAAGCGTTCGACAACCTGAAGGGCTGAGATCATGGAACAAATCCTTCTCTTCGCCCCTCTCGTCGGCGCGCTGATCTGTGGGTTCACCTGGCGGTTGATCGGGGAACAGGCGGCCTGCGTCGTGGCCACGCTGATGCTGGCGTTGTCGTGCCTTTTGTCGTGGGTGATCTTCCTGACCTTCGACCCGTCGGCGCATGACAACGGGGCCTATTCGACCAGCATTCTGACTTGGATCGAAAGCGGCACGTTGTTCACCGATTGGGCGATCCGGATCGACCGTCTGACGGCGATCATGTTGATCGTGATCACGTCCGTTTCGGCGCTCGTGCACCTGTATTCGTTCGGCTACATGGCCCATGACGAGAACTTCAAGGAAGGCGAGAGCTATCGCCCAAGGTTCTTCGCCTACCTGTCGTTCTTCACCTTCGCGATGCTGATGCTGGTGACGGCGGACAACCTTTTGCAGCTGTTCTTCGGGTGGGAAGGTGTGGGCGTCGCGTCCTATCTTCTGATCGGGTTCTACTACCGCAAGCCCTCCGCTGGGGCGGCGGCGATGAAAGCGTTCATCGTCAACCGTGTAGGCGATTTCGGCTTCCTTCTGGGGATCTTCGCGATCTTCTGGATGACGGATTCGATCCAGTTCGACGTGATCCTCGCCGAAGGCGCAAACCTGGCCGAGATGAGCATCACGTTCCTCGGCATGGAGTTGAACGCGGCGGAAACCATCGCCTTCCTTCTGTTCATCGGTGCCATGGGCAAATCGGCGCAGCTTGGACTGCACAGGTGGCTACCGGACGCGATGGAGGGCCGGACGCCTGTGTCGGCGCTGTTCCATACCGCGACCATGGTGACGGCCGGTGTTTTCC
>CAZPJO010000379.1:0-2939 GCA_964586895.1 uncultured Roseicyclus sp. | reverse complement strand
ATGTGCTTTTGTTCCATGTAGAATTCAAAACTCCAATCGCCGCCGTCGCGTCCGATACCGCTGGCCTTCACGCCGCCGAAAGGCGTGGGCAGGTGGCGGACGTTTTCGGAATTCACCCAGATCATCCCGGCCTCCAGACGGTCGGTGACACGTAACGCGCGGGTCAGGTCCTTGGTCCAGACATAGGCCGTCAGGCCATAGGGGATGTCGTTGGCGATGCGGAGGGCCTCGTCCTCGGTCGCGAACGGGATCGAGGTCAGAACGGGACCGAAGATTTCCTCCTGTGCGATGCGCATGTCGTTGGTCGCATTGGTGAAAAGCGTCGGGCGCACGAAATAGCCGCCACCTTCTACGATCGTCCCCCCGGCGGCGATGGTCGCGCCGTCTTGCCGGGCGGTGTCGAAATAACCGGTGACCTTTTCGAAATGCTCCTGCGTGACGAGGGGGCCGATTTCGGTGGCGGGATCGAGGGGATGGCCGACCTTGATGGCATTGACGCGTTCGACAAGTTTGGCCTCAAACTCCACCCGAATGCTTTCATGTATAAGAAGTCGCGAAGATGACGTACAACGTTCGCCATTGATCGAGTAGATCATGAAGATCACCGCATCGAGCGCGCGGTCCAGATCGGCGTCTTCAAAGACAATGACCGGGTTCTTGCCACCCAACTCAAGGTGATTGCGCTTGAGTGTATCGGCGCCTTGTTTCGTGATCAGGCTGCCGGTGCGGCTTTCGCCGACAAAGGCGATGGCGCGGATCTTGGGATGTTCGCACAATGCGCAACCGGCCTCTTCGCCGAAACCGTTGATGGTGTTCAGCACGCCCGGGGGCAAACCCGCCTCTTCCGCGATCTCAACCAGAAGCCGCGCGGTCAGCGGCGAGGCCGCCGCCGGTTTGTGCACCACGGTACAGCCCGCCGCGAGCGCAGGCGCGATTTTCCACGTCGAGAGCATGAACGGCGTGTTCCACGGGGTAATCACGCCCACCGGGCCAATCGGCACGCGGGTGGTGATGTTCATCAGCGTGGGCGACTTGAGGTGTTGACCATCGCGTGCCTGCACGACTTGGTCGGCAAAGTAGCGGAAATTTTCGGCCCCACGCAGGGCGGCCTTGGACATGAATTTATAGGCCTGCCCGGTGTCCCAGCATTCGCACAGGGCGATTTCCTCGGCCCGGGCCTCGATCCCTTCGGCGATGCGGATGAGGATCGCCTTGCGCTGCGTCGCGCCCATGTCGCGCCAATCGGCGAAGGCCGCATGGGCGGCAGAGGCGGCAGCGTCGATATCGTCTGCCGTGCCGTGGGCGACATCGCAGATCACGCTTTCATCGACGGGCGAAATCGTCTGGAATGCGGGCTTGCTGCCCGTCGCATCCGCGCCTGCGATGCGGTTGAGGATACCGGTGTCGCGAAAGCGGCCGAGGTAGCCGTCAAGCTTGGCGATATTGTCGTCCAGCAGGCTCATCACTGCTCCTTCATATGGTCGCGGATGGTGCCGGATTTCGGGGACAGGGCGGCATCGATGTCGCGCATTTCGGCGGAAAGGGCGATGGACCGGGTCTCCATGGCGGGGGCCACAAAACGCTGCATCTCTTCGAAGATCCGCGTGATCGCATGGTGTTTCACGTCATCGGGGCGGCCTTCGCGCAGGCGGACGGACAGGTCGATGAAACCATGCCTCAGGTCGCCATCGGCCACTGCGTAATGATCCACACGCGTGGCCCGCACCCGAATACCCGGCGTCGGAAAGGTGTCGATCCCGGCAGCCGTTGCGCGGATGACCTCGCACAGGGCGGCCATGTCGATGACACCCTCAAGGTTGCCGGAATATTCAATGTGGAAATGCGGCATCGGCTTTCTTTAACATGTTAATTGTTGCTAAGTTAAATAAACCCTATGCTGCGAGTCAACCTTGCGAATTCAGGTCCGCCCATGACGTCAAGATTGCCCTCCACCGCCCGGTCGCTTCCCATCGCGCTGATCCGTGCGCGTGAAGGGGTGATGGCCCCGATCCGCGAAATGCTGTCAGAGACCGGGATCACCGAACAGCAATGGCGCGTGCTGCGGGTTCTGTCGGAATATGGGCAGATGGACACCAAGACGCTGGCGGATCGCGCATGCCTTTTGTTGCCGAGCCTGACGCGGATCGCTGCGACCCTGCGCGAAAAGGGGCTGGTCACGCAGACCCGCGACAAGGTCGACCGCCGCAGGCAATTCGTTGCGATCACCATCGCGGGGCAAAAGATCATCGACGAACGTGCGGGCCATGCAGCGCGGATCGTGGACGGGTTTCGCGACCGCATGGGGGCAAAGGAATACGAAACGCTTCTTGATCTTCTGGCGCGTCTCGATCCGGGATCACGGGACTAGACCCTCGGCGCGCCATGCATCGAAAATCTCAAGCGCCTTGTCGGCAAAACCCGCGTCATTGATGTGACAGGCGATGGGGTGTTGTTCGACGTTGGCGGGCAGGCTGGCCTTCAGCTCCGTCAGGAAGGCTTTCAAGCCCTCGGCATCATGCAGATCCGCGCCGTCACGGTCCCATTCGCCGAGGCCGTGACTTGGAAGGATCATCGCTGTCGGCCCTCTGGCCGTGGCCAGTTGTTCGGCATGAGCACGCGCAACAGCGTGGCGCTCTTCGGTGTTCAGAACAACGGAGCTCAGAAGACGATTATGGGCATGGGTCATATGATTGGCCCACTTTTCCGGGACCTCCTGCCAGCCCACGATATCGACAAGGTCATAGCACCCAGGTGCCACGATCTGCGGCGTGCCGAGCGTGCCCGCATTGGTCAGGCGATCCGCCCCGGCAGAGATGTTCGAGCCGTGGATATGGTTGCCCAATTCCTGGGTGCAGAAGTCGAACACGCAGGCGAACGCCCCCTGCCCCGCGAGGCTTTCGAATGCGCGCCCGCCCATGCCGGTGGCGTGGAACACCGCA
>CAZPJO010000378.1:0-2987 GCA_964586895.1 uncultured Roseicyclus sp. | reverse complement strand
TTGAAACGCAGCGTCACTATCTGACGAGCGTCCGCAAATGGTTCTGGTGGCTCAAGCAGAACAATCATCTTACCACCAATCCAGCCATCGGCGTCGATCTTCCCAAGGAAGAACAACGCTTGCCAGTCGATGTGCTGACGATCGACGAAGTCGAATCGTTACTCAACGCCACCGACATCGAAACGCTGCTGGGCATCCGCGATCGGGCGATTCTGGAAACGTTTTACTCAACCGGCATCCGCTGTAGCGAGCTGGTCAATCTGGACATCTACGATGTCTGCATCGATCGGGGGACCGTCACTGTCCGTCAGGGAAAAAACAAACGCGACCGAGTGGCACCGATTGGAGAACGAGCGCTCTCGTGGCTCAACAAATGGCAAAACGATGTTCGCCCTGAACTGGTGTTGCAAAGCAACACCAACGCCCTGTTCGTTTCCAATCGCGGCAAGCGACTCAACCGCGAATTTGTATCTGCCAACGTCCGCAAGTACATGCTCGCAGCAGGCATCACCAAACCCGGCGCTTGTCATTTACTCCGTCACACCGCCGCGACATTGATGATGGAAAACGGCGCCGACCTGCGTTCGTTGCAGATGTTTCTTGGTCACAAGAAACTCAACACGACACAACTCTACACGCACGTCAGCATTCAGCGTCTCAAGGATGTCCACAGCAAAACGCATCCAGCGAAACCGAACGCGCTTCGTCAACAACCAGAAGAATAGTCCGCATTCACCGAGCGGGCGATTGGCCCGCAAGCGGGTCAATCTGCGCGCTTGTGGAAATATCTCGCATCTTTTTAGGCGATTGCCTACAATACAGATGGCAAAACACAATTTACGGGGAAGCGCAAATGTCTGGCAACTTACCATCTGAACCGAATGATCTACTCGCTTCCGCGTTACTCCTTCCGGCAACGGATCGAGTAGCATTAGCCAAGGCGATGCTAGAAAGCGTCGAAGATTTCGACGATATACCGCAAGCGGAAATCGATGATGCCTGGGACGGGGAAATTGCGCGTCGCATTGCTGAAATAGAATCTGGGAAAGTTAAAACAATCCCATCTTCTGAGCTATGGAAAGAGTTGGGTGGAAAGCCGAATGTTGGAAATTGAATACCATCCGGAAGCGCGCTTGGAAGCCCTTGAAGCTAGGCAGTGGTATTCGGAGATCGACGAGCAGGTTGGAAAGCGATTTAAGATCGAGCTTGCTCGATCTGAAGGCTTGGTGCAGCGAAATCCAGACGCATGGGGACGCTACTTGCACGGTTCCCAAGCGTTTCGATTCAAAGGATTTCCGTTCAAGTTGGTCTACCTTAACCTTGAACAACAAATCATCGTTATTGCCTTGGTTCATGATCGACGTCGGCCGGGCTACTGGAAACACAGACTCAAATCATAAAGTCGCGCGCGGGAAAGTAATTCTCAAAAGTGGTCAAGCTGTGTGAAACTTCGAATCGGCCAACTCAGAGGGCGCTCGAAGTCTATTTCATTCGGGGAATGCCGAGTGAACATTGGCCTTCAACAGAAACTCGGTCCTGGCTTTACCTTCGCGCCAGATGGTATGACGCAACAACAGGACGGTTCAATCGGCTTGATCCGTTCTTTGGGAATCTGACCGATCCGCAGAGCTTGCACAAGTATGCGTACGTGCATGGCGATCCGATTCAGGGAATCGATCCAACGGGAGAATTTTTCGGCATTGCGGCTATTGGGGTCGGTGCACTCCTCGGGAATGTTGCGTTGCGAGGTTTTTCGGGGGGCGCATCTCTTGGCGCTTTATGGTGGGTCGGCGCGACCATTGCCGGCGGTGGAGCTGGATTTTTACTTTATTCACAAGTCATCACATGGATCTACGGTTACCGCCCGATATGGCAAGACTCTGCCATAGGTGGCGAATATCCCCAAAAGGGGGAGTACACGTTTAATTCAGAATGGGAGTCAAACGTTTACCGAGAACTGGAACGTATCGTTGATGACACACCCTATTTGACATCTAGCCAACGTCAGAATGCGCTTGATGCTGCCGATGAAATTTCCAAAAGGTATGTTGAGTCGGTTAGGTTGCGTGCAGTCGCTGAATTCGATTTGCGTAGCTCTGATAACGTCAATTTTGGCATTGGAGGAAATTGGGCAGGATGGCCAGGTAATTTTGTGGAAGGCGTAACCAATCCTCTTCAAGGTGCTGCGAACAGTGATGTCAATTGCCACGCATGGACTTGTTACTTGAAGGAAGATTTTGGTAACGCCGTGAATAATGAGTTCAATGATTCAGGTTGGTATTTCCGAACACATCGAAACACTCAGAAAAATGGAGACGTAGTTCTCGGCTTGGCAGCCGCACACAATTATTCTTCATTGACATTTGACCCGGACAAGGATTCCACTCGGTCAGGCTTCTTCTTACCAAGCATAATTCTCGATCCGTGGCCAAATGCTCGCCCAGATATCTATCGTTTCGAAGACGTAAATCGCGTCTGGCCAATACACTCTGGAACTTCTGATACTTACTAAATGGGGCAGGGAATGAAGTTTAAGATTCGACAAGTATCGCCAGAAATTTTCTTCATGGTTCTATTTGTTTTTTTTGTTGTCCTTCACTGGGCAATTGTTCTGGTGTCCGGAGACCTGTCCAAGCCCACCATTTGGCATATCCCCTTGTTTCTATTGCATCTGCCATCTGCCATTGGTCAACCCAACACTCAGCTTGGGATTTTGTTTTTTCAATACTTCGATTGTTTCTTCTGGGCATTTGTTATTTCCGTTACGTTGAAGATTCGGCAGACACGTGACAAGAGCACATGAAACGGGACAGCCCGCATGTAGACGTCGCCAAGATCTGGCGTGTTCTATGCGGGCATTTTTTTTTGATCAAATGTTCCAATGTCACGCGTGACCGACCAGAACGCTTCACTTCGAAAACAGATGAACAACAAGGCGCAGCCTGCGGCGTGCATGGATGTCGCCGCCATGACAGGCCCGGCGGCGG
>CAZPJO010000377.1:536-3002 GCA_964586895.1 uncultured Roseicyclus sp. | reverse complement strand
CTCGATTGCCGATCTGGCCGCAGGGATTGTCGCCAACGCCCCGCCTCGGTTTGCGATCCTCGGCCTGTCGATGGGCGGGATCATCGCGATGGAGATCGCGCGGCAGGCACCCGAACGGCTTGAGCGGATCGCCCTTCTGGATACCAATCCGCTGGCTGAAAGCGCTGAGCGCGCCGCCGCCCGCGAGCCGCAGATCGCCGATGTCCGCAACGGCGGCCTGCGCCGGGTGATGCGCGATGAGATGAAGCCGAATTACCTTGCCGACGGCCCGAACCAGGGCGCGATCCTCGACCTGTGCATGGCCATGGCCGAGGCGTTGGGGCCGGATGTGTTCGAAGATCAATCCCGCGCGCTACAGACCCGCCCGGATCAGACGCAGACGCTTCGTGCGCTTGCCATTCCGGCGCTGGTTCTGTGCGGTGAGGCTGATAGCCTCTGTCCGCTGGAGCGCCACACCTTGATGCGCGATCTGATCCCCGATGCGCGGCTGGAGGTGATCAGGGGCGCGGGCCATTTGCCGACGCTGGAACACCCCGCCGCCACCAACACGGCCATTGCCCAATGGCTGGCGCGCTAAAGCGCAGATCACGACCGCAGCCCAATCGCGCCCTGTCGCTCAGGTGACCCGCTGCCGTGCGAGGTATTCGGGGCGGTCCCAAAGCCGCTCGCGCAGGATCTCGGACAGGATCGCGACCGCGCCGCGCACGTCCGCCTCATCCAGGTATAGCGGTGTGAAGCCGAACCGCATGATATCAGGCGCGCGGAAATCACCGATCACACCGCGTGCGATCAGGGCCTGCATCGCGGCATAGCCATGCTCGAAATGGAACGATACCTGCGAGCCGCGCAAAGCCCCATCGCGCGGGCTGGCCAGCGCCAAATCCGGGCAGACGGCCTCGACCTCCGCGATGAACAGCTCGGACAAATGCAACGACGCCGCGCGAAGCTCGGCCATGTCAACCTCATCCCAGATCGTCATCGCCTCTTCGAGCGCGGCCATCTGCACCACGGGCGGCGTGCCCACGCGCATCCGTTCGATCCCCGGCGCGGGGCGGTAATCGCGATCAAAGGCAAACGGCGCCTCGTGGCCCAACCATCCCGCAAGCGCGGGGTCGATCCCATCGGCGATATCGGGCCGCACATAAATGAACGCCGGCGCGCCCGGCCCGCCGTTTAGGTATTTGTACGTGCAGCCCACCGCAAATTCCGCCTTTGAGGCCGCCAGATCGACCGGCACCGCGCCTGCCGAATGCGCCAGGTCCCAGATCATCACCGCCCCCGCCGCCTGCGCCCGCGCGGTGATCGCGGCCATGTCGTGCATGCGGCCCGTGCGGTAATCCACCTGCGTCAACATCACCGCGGCGATGTCGTCGGTGATGGCATTGGCCACGTCTTCGGGGGCCACCACGCGCACCTCGTGACCGTGCCCAAGATGCCGGACCAACCCATCGGCCATGTAAAGATCGGTCGGGAAATTGCCGCTGTCGGACAGGACCACTTTACGCTCAGGCCGCATCTGCAACGCGGCTGACAGCGCCTGATACACCTTCAGCGACAGGGTATCGCCCATCACCACGCTGCCCTCGGGCGCGCCGATGATCCGGCCGACCTGATCGCCCACGCGGGCGGGCTGCGCCATCCATCCGCACGCATTCCAGCCCTTGATCAACTGAGCGCCCCATTCGTCGCCAAGCATCCGCGCAACCCGATCGGTCACGCCCCTGGGCAGCGGCCCTAGCGAATTGCCATCAAGGTAAATCACCCCCTCCGGCAGGTCGAAGCGCTCTTTCATCGGCAAAGTCATAGCTGCCCCCTCACATTCCATAATTCCGGGAACAGCTCGACCTCCAGCATCCGGCGCAGATATTGCACACCGGACGTGCCACCCGTTCCCCGTTTGAACCCGATGATCCGCTCGACCGTGGTGACATGGTTGAAGCGCCAGCGGCGAAAATAATCCTCAAGATCCACCAACTTCTCGGCCAATTCGTACAGCGCCCAATGCGCCTTCGGATCGCGGTAGACCCGGGCCCATGCATCCTCGACGTCCCCGTTCGCCCGGTGCGGCGCATCCAATGCGGGCTGCGGCAGGTCAGGGTCAAGCTTGCTGATCGCCACCGCATAAAGCGACGGGCGCGTCACTTCGGCGGCCAGCATCGCATGGAGCGCCGGGCGGTGTTCATGGACCCGCATCATCGCCATGTTGCGATTGCCAAGGATATATTCGATCAGCCGGTATTGATGCGACTGAAACCCGCTGCTTTCGCCCAGGTCGTCGCGAAAGGCGGTGTATTCCGACGGCGTCATCGTGCGCAGCACGTCCCATGCGCCGTTCAACTGCTCGAAAATACGCGCCACGCGGGTCAGCATCTTGAAAACGGGCGGGAAATCATCGGCCATCAGCGCATCGCGCGCCGCGTTCAATTCATGCAGCGCCAGCCGCATCCACAATTCCGAGGTCTGATG